>JANRLT010000029.1 GCA_033762255.1 Pirellulales bacterium
GACATTACGTTATACTTTGCCGATCCGGGTTGTCCGCACCAGCGTGGTACGAACGAAAACACCAACGGATTACTACGTCAATATTTTCCCAAAGGAATGGATTTTAGAAACGTCACTCCGCAAGAGGTCCGCCGGGTCCAAGATCTTATCAACCACAGACCCCGCGAATGCCTGGGCTTCCAAACCGCCCACGAAGTTTTTTACGCTAGCTCCTAAACCCGCGTTGCGTTTGAGTTTGATGTCCGCCATGATTTAGCAAATCCAACACGTATTAGTGTTCTTGGTGGTAACATGTTATTTGAGTCAATTATTTTTTCACGCATGCAGATTATGGACCATATTTTAAAACAACATCCTTCTCAGTTTGCGTTTCTTGATTCATTTTTATGCATTAACCGTGACGATTACCTCTATTCCATGATTAAGGACTCGCGTAACGTGGATATGCTATGGCATTTTATTAGATGCAAGTACATAAACGGTCTCTAGTAAGGCAATCGCATGAAATACATGTAATTTTATAGTGATTATGCGCTTTTCATTTAATCGGTGTGCTAGCTGAAAATGGTAACAATATAACAACTTTTTTACTTTAGCGGCAGTTTGCGAAACGGGACGACCTTTGTTAAAATTATATCGCTTAGTAGTAAAAACACATGATAGTTGTCAAATAGCCCGTATTTTACAGGAAATTATATTCGATTGCACCCCTATTCCCCATCGCCGCGCACCAATGCACAAAGTGCCATTCCCGTGGAATGGGCTTTGTTCCCGTGAGCAACTCCCGCAGTTCCGCCGGTGAGTCGCTATTACAAATGTCCGCTCTGATGTACCGTTCTAGGCCCAGGCGCGACACTTGCTCGTTGAGGATCCGAATCGGCAGATTCCACTCCCGATTCTGGGGCGTTACCGCTTCTATGGCAACCTCATAGCACCGCCACATCAGTTCCGACCCCCGTGAGCAGCGCATGCGCGTAAATTCAGAAGTATGAATGCAGAATGCGCGCCTCGCAGTGATCGGGGGCGGGAATCGTTGGCGCGGGTGGGCCGGTGACTTGCAGGGGTTCGCCGCCCAGGCTTCACGTCCCCCTTGGGGGCGCAAACTTTATGGCTCCAGCGGCCCTCACCCCGTCCCTCTCCCGATAAGACGTAGTCGCAAATGGAAAACCACTGTCGGGAGAGGGAGGTAATACAGAATGAATAAGTAAGAGTTCACGGCGTTGCGGTGATAGGTATTTTACCATAAACCAGCAAATAAAAGCTTAATCGGCGACGGGACGTCGCCGCTACGGGCAGTTCGGCGTGTGGAACTCGCCGCTACGACCGGAAGGGCGAGTGGAACTCGCCGGTACGGCCGGAAGGGCGAGTGGAACTCGCCGGTACGGGCAGTTCGGCGAGTAAAACTCGCCGCTACGGGTCGCGTACACAGGGTGCGCTGCGCGAGCCTGGGCTAAGGTACGTAACCGCTTCGCGGTAGAAAGGGAATTGCAGAAAAGCCAGCAAGTAAAAGCTTAATCGGCGACGGGACGTCGCCGCTACGACCGGAACGGCGAGTGGAACTTGCCGGTACGGCCAGTTCGGCGAGTAAAACTCGCCGCTACGGAGAGAACGGCGAGTGGAACTCGCCGCTACGGGAAGATCGGTGTCCGCGTGCATCGCCAAATGCCCTTGTACCGCCCATGACTCTCGACCTCTGGGGCATTTCTAATACAAAAATCCCGCATTCCCGGCCAAAAATTCTCCTGCCATATTGCTTCCAGCGGGCATAAATTGGTGTAAGACTGTGGTTTTAAGCCCTTTTTAACCCCAATCAGGTTCCGCATGTTCAACCGCTTAACCTTGCTTGCCATCTGTGCTTTTTTGTTATTTGTCGCATTTTTCGGTCCTATCGCTTCCGCTCAGGCTGTCGATCCGACTGCCCAATTTTCATTTCCACGGGATGCCAGCGTGTTGGACGCGCGGCGCGACTTTGGCGCGGTGGGAGATGGCAAAGCCGACGACACCGCCGCACTGCAGGCGGCCATCGACGCCAGTTGCGGCACTGACCCCAAATTTCGCGGGAAAAGCAACTTGCTCTTTGTGCCTAAGGGCACCTACCGCGTGACCAACACGCTGGTCGTCAAAAGCGCCCTAGGCCCCTGGGTGTGGGGGGAATCGCGCGACGGAGTCATTATCAAGCTGGATGATGGCGTAAAAAATGTGAATTCCGTCCTCCGCACCCATCCGAATGAAAAAGGCCCGACCTCCGCGGACTGGTTCATGCGAAATTTGCGAAACTTTACGATTGATGCCGGTAACAATCCGCAAACAGATGGCATCCGTTACTATGCGACCAACAGCGGCTGTTTGCAAAATGTGCGGGTCATTGGCCAGGGAAAAGTAGGGGTCAACGGCGGCTTTTTGGACCAAAGCGGGCCAAATCTAATTCAAGATGTCGAAATCGACGGGTTCGAAACGGGCATCCTCAGCCAATGGATCTGGAGCCAAACGCTCTCGCGCATAAAAATTTCAAATTGCCGCAAAGTCGGGGTGGAGGTTACGGCCAATGTCGTGGCGATCGAGGATTTGACCGTGGAAAATACCCCCTTGGCGATTGATAACAAGGTGCCCAATGATTGGGGGCATTGGGGGGGGATGATCGCGCTGGTGAATGGGAAATTTAGCGGCGGCGACCCCCACGGGCCAGCCATTCGGAACGAATCGGGCCTGTATGCCCGCAATGTCACGGCGACGGGCTTTGGCAAAATGGTGGCCAGCAAAACCGAACGGGGGGATGTCGCGGGGGATCGGATCGACCAGTACATCTCTTATGGAGGAAAGCGGCTGTTTGACGGCACGCCGGAACGCTCGGTCCAGTTGCCCATCCAACCCGAACCGGCCGTCCCGTGGGAGCATGACCACGCCAAATGGCTGTGCGCGGACGAGTATGGCATCAACGCGAACGATCACGAAGATGACACGGCGGCGATTCAGCGGGCGTTTGACGCGGCGGGCAAGGAAGGGAAAACTGTTGTCTATTTTCGCGGATGCGGGGGATCAGAGCCAAACTGGATTAAGCTGTCAAAGCCAATCCGTGTTCCCGCGCCGGTCCGGCTGGTGTTGGGCCTAGGTTGGGGGCGACTCTTGCGGGAGGGAGAAAATGGCGGATTTGTTGTGGATGACGCTTCCGCCCCGCAGGTAAAGTTTCAGAACTTGGACTCATTTGGCGGACCGCCGATTCAGATCACGAATGCTTCGGCCAAAAACACAATGGTTGTCGAGGGATGCGGCGTCACCGTGATTGGACAAGGGAGTGGAGACATCTTTGTGACGGACTGTCCCTCGCATATTCATTTGCGCAAAGCGGGTCAAAACTGCTGGGCGCGCCAGCTCAATCCCGAAGGGAACAGCGACACCGGCGTGGTCCAGAACGATGGCGGCAACCTGTGGTGCCTGGGGGTCAAGCATGAGGGGCGGGGGGTGCGGTTTGCCACGCGCAACGGGGGAAAGACCGAGATTCTGGGCTTGTTTTATTATGGTGGCTTTCCCGACGAAGATGACCAGCGGCCGGTGTTTGACATCGTGGATAGCTCGTTTAGCGTGGCGGGATTGCGCGAGATCGCGTTTGATTCGCACACGGCTACTGTGAAGGTGCGCGAACGCCGCGGCGCCGTAGAGAAAATCCTCGATAAGCAAACCGAAGGTGGCTGGATCGGCTGGACGCTGTTTAGCGGTATGGTGGAGTAGTGGGGGAGTGGGAAGTGGATAGTGGGAGGTGAAAAGAACGTAGGTTGGGACCAGCCGCGTGCGTGCATGGCTATATGAAAAATCGTAATGGGCGCAGTCCCAACAGGGGTAATTTCGATTATAGTGGTGGGACTGCGCAGGCAATGATTAAACAAAAGAGTTAAGCATCTTGGCTGCTGGTCGCTTTCCTACGGCTTCTCTTCCTCTGGCTGACGCAGCTTTTCCGTCGCCGCTTTTAATTCCGCCTGGGCGGCTTGGATTTTCGCCAGGGTCTCTTTCAACGCGTCCTTGTGCTGTGCATCGTTGGCTGTTTGTTGAACAACGGTTTCGGCATGTTTGAGCATCTGCTCCGCCATCCGCAGGCGGATTTCCAGCGCATTTGCGGCAGGAGCCGGAAAACCAGGGGGCACATTCCCCGGCGGGACATTCCCAAAAGGAACATTGCCAAACGGGGCATTCCCCGCCGCAATCGCCCCCCCCACGGCTCCCTGGCCATATTTTTCATACAGCTTGAAACCTTCGGGGTGATTCTTTTTTAATTCATCGAGATTCTTCGCTTTGTACTCGCTCGTTTTGCCATCCTCGATCAAGGCCACGCGGATTTCCTGGGGGTCCTGGTCGATCTCTACCTGGCGGCCGTTTTCGTTCACACGCACTTTGTGCTGGCCATTATTGGCGATCGCTTGGGCTTGAATGGCAATCCGCGCCCCGTTCAGGTTGGGCCGGAAACGGGGTTGCGGGATCAAGTTGCCATTCCGCAGGATTATTCCCCCGCCCGGAGCGATTTGATTTGGATTGGGTGTGCCAAAGGGATCATCGGCGGCGCTTGTGGTGTTCAAGGCCACCGGCGGCGCGGGATTAATAATATCTTTTGCCCGTTGGGCGGCGGTGGCGTCGGTCCCTTTGGCAATCTCGCCCAGGGCCGTGGTCGCCGCTGTTTTTAGTTCGGCATCGTTCCCTTCAAAGAATTTGCGGAGAATGCCTAACCCCTGGGCCATCACTTCGAGTTTTCCGGCTTGAACGGCGGGGACAAGCGCCGGGATGGCGGTCTTACCCGCCGCGGTCAGCCGTGTGGCGGCCAATTGCCGTACCTTAAAGTCATCGTGGTCGAGTTCAGCCACCCATTGGGCCACTTGTTCGGGAGTGGCAGCGATGGCAGGAGTGGGCGAATTTACGTCCGCACTTTTATCATCCACAGCGTTGGATTCCGCCCCCTGGGCAGCGGCACTGTCCGAGTTAGCCGCTGGAGGAGCAAAGCCCTGGGGAAATTCCTCGGCTGGGGTATGGTTTGGCAGTGTGCCCAGTGCCAGTGTAATTCCTACAAAACTGGTTAAGCAGATCGCCCGTCGCGTGTGCGCAATGGTGCTACTGATTGGCAAGCGAGTTTGCATTATTTTTATCCCCCGATTGTGAAAATCGACTTTACGGACGGGAAGTTGAGGCTCCGGCGCTGCTCCAGGCCTTTATGTTACCGCAGCGCGGACGATCTTGCCCGTCAGGTCGTAGGGAATTTCCGACATTTTTTGCAGGAAAAGGGGGGCACCTATCGACCCGGCAGATTTCCTAACCCGCCTAAATTCACCCCATAGGCAGCTAGGGATGATACCGGTAAAATGCAGTGTTCCGCGTGGGGCGACAATTGCCTAGCTTCTGGCTGGCCGTTGCTTGATCAAGTCCGCCAGTACATTCGGTACCTGATTAGGTCTGGCAAATCCCGGGCGGCACAGACGGATTTAATCGCGGGATTTGGTCGCGGGTCGATTCTCTTAAGCCTTTGCCTTTTATGGATTTACGGCATGCCTGCAGCAGAGATTATCATCAAAGGGGCACGCGAGCACAATTTGCGGGGGGTCGATTTGCGGTTGCCCCGCAATCAATTGATCTGCCTCACCGGCGTCAGCGGTTCCGGCAAAAGCTCGCTTGCCTTTGATACGGTCTATGCCGAGGGGCAACGCCGCTATGTGGAAAGCCTGAGCAGCTTTGCCAGACAATTTCTGGGACAAATGCCCAAGCCCGAGGTCGAGGCGATCAGCGGACTTAGCCCCACGATCTCGATTTCGCAAAAATCCAGCGGTCAAAACCCCCGCTCGACCGTCGGCACCATTACCGAGATTTACGATTATCTGCGCGTGTTATTTGCGCGTGTGGGCCAGGGGCATTGCCCGCAGTGCAGCCGACCGATTACCGCGCAAAGCCGCGAGCAAATTATTGAGCGGATTTTGCAGTTTCCCGCGGAGAGCCGGTTGCTTATCTTGGCCCCGGTCGTGCGACGACAAAAAGGGGAGCACCGCGATTTATTTATCGATTTACAAAAGCAGGGGTTTAATCGCGCGCGGGTGGATGGCAAACTGGTCCCCCTCAACGATGCGATCAGCCTGGATCGGCAGATGCGGCACGATATTGAGGTTGTCATCGACCGGATCACCATCGGACCCCAGGTTCGTGGTCGATTGGCGGAGGATGTGGAGCTAGCGCTTAAACTAGGAAGCGGGTCGCTAATCTTGGCCCCGGATGAGGCGACGGCGGGCGGGGGACAGATCACTCGTCCCGAGTATACAGATGAAGAGGAAGAATTTTCCGCCGAACGAGAAGCGGAAACGGGACTCGGGGAAAAGGACTCCCCCCGCAAGGCTAAAAAGAAATCCAAAAGCGTGGTCAAGGGGGGCCAGCCGGGGGATGTGGTCCTGTCCTGTGATTATGCCTGCACGCACTGCGGCATTTCGTTTGATCCTCCCACGCCGCAACTCTTTAGCTTTAATAGCCCGCAAGGGATGTGCCCTCAGTGCGATGGATTGGGAGAGGTCTTTACCTTTGATCCGCGATTGCTGGTGCCGGATGACAGTTTGTCGTTAAAGGATGGGGCGATCGAGCTAGTCGGCAAGTGGAAAGAAATGGGGCGCTGGCGGCGGCATATTTATCAGGGAGTGGCCGACACCCTGGAACGAATCCATAACTGGGACGAAGGAACGCTGCTGGAAAGCCCCTGGCGCGATTTAGATAAGGTCATGCGGGGAATTTGGCTCGCGGGGACCGGCGACACGCATATCACGTTTACCTGGCGGGGAGGGAACGCCCCCCAAAAGTACGGAGGCCACTGGGAAGGCTTTGTCGCGCAGTTCCTCGAACGTTACCGCGGCACCGAAAGCAAGCCCCACCGCGCCGCGCTCGAGAAATACATGACGGTCACGCCTTGCCTAGCCTGCGGCGGCACCCGCCTCAAACCACAGTCCCGTGCTGTCCGGCTGACCACCACCAATCCGCGGTTTCCCGGTTCGCCATCGCTTTCCCTCCCTGAGGT
Organism: Pirellulales bacterium; assembly: GCA_033762255.1. Lineage (NCBI taxonomy): Bacteria > Pseudomonadati > Planctomycetota > Planctomycetia > Pirellulales > Pirellulales bacterium. The sequence continues at coordinate 7,025 of JANRLT010000029.1, forward strand.
TTGCTCCCTGCCGGTCCAGGACGCCGCGGAATTTTTTCAAGAGTTGGAGCTTGACGCCACCGGACAACTTATTGCCACGGAACTGCAAAAGGAAATCCTTGGCCGGCTTGGCTTTTTGGTCAATGTCGGCCTGGAATATCTGACCCTCGACCGCACGGCCCCCACGCTGTCCGGGGGGGAATCACAGCGAATCCGCCTGGCGGGGCAGATTGGCTGCGGATTGGTCGGCGTGTTATACATCCTGGATGAGCCGTCAATCGGCCTGCATCCTCGCGATAATGACAAACTTATTAACACGCTCAAATCCTTGCGCGACAAGGGAAACACCGTGCTGGTCGTGGAACACGACGAAGACACCATGCGCGCGGCGGATCAGATCGTGGACTTTGGCCCCGGTCCCGGCGTCCGCGGGGGAGAGGTTGTCGCCCAAGGAAACCTGGAAAAGCTGGCCAAATCCAGCAAAAGCCTGACCGGCAAATTCTTGAGCGGACAGGACGGGATTGCCATTCCCGACGCGCGGCGCACGCCCACGGGGAACGTGCTGCGGATCGAAGGAGCGCGGCATAACAATCTGCGGGGTGTCGATGTGGAGATCCCCCTGGGGTGCTTTGTCTGTGTGACGGGGGTCAGCGGTTCGGGTAAAAGTTCGCTCGTGAATGACATTCTGGTGGAGGCCCTCCGTCGCGACTTGAACGGCGGCGAGGGGACCCCCGGCGGGTTCGACCGGATCACGGGCTTGCAGCATTTGGACAAGCTCATCGCCATCGACCAATCGCCGATTGGCCGGACGCCGCGGTCCAATCCCGCGACGTATATTAAGGTCTTTGACGATATTCGGGATCTGTATGTCAAACTGCCCGAGGCGAAGGCCCGCGGCTACAAGGCGGGCCGCTTTAGCTTTAATGTAAGTGGCGGACGGTGCGAGGCTTGCGAGGGGAACGGCAGCCAGCGGCAGGATATGGACTTTTTGGCTGATATTTGGGTCACTTGCACTGTCTGCGAAGGACGCCGTTTTAACCGCGAAACCCTACAGATCAAATTTAAGGGAAAATCCATCTCCGAAGTGCTGGAAATGGATGTCCAAGAAGCCCTCCGCCACTTTGAAAATGTTCCCGATGTCCGGCACAAACTGCAAACCTTGCACGATGTCGGCCTGGATTATCTGAAGCTAGGGCAACCCTCGCCCACACTCAGCGGGGGCGAGGCGCAGCGGATCAAGCTGGCCCGTGAACTGGTAAAGAAAAGCACGGGCCGGACGCTATATCTGCTGGACGAGCCGACCACGGGGCTGCATTTTGCCGATATTAAACTGCTGTTAAAAGTTTTGCACAACTTTGCCGCCGTGGGCAACACCGTGCTGGTCGTGGAGCATAACCTGGATGTTATCAAAACAGCGGATTGGCTGATTGATATGGGGCCGGAAGGAGGCCGCGGGGGGGGGCGGGTCATCGCCGCTGGCACGCCCGAGGCTATAGCCGCCGGGACCGCGTATCTGCCGCAAACCCAGGACGAAAAAGTGGCGGTGGACACTCCCAACGGCGAAGTTGGCGAAAGCCTGTTTTCCTACACCGGCGTGGCCCTGGCCAAGGTTCTAGGCGTGCGGCACCTTCGGGCGGATGGTTCTTATTACAAGGCCCCTCCCGCCACCACACTGGCGGGGGCGGCTCCGGTCAAAGTGGCCGAGTCGAAGGCGATCATTGTCCGCGGGGCACGGCAGCACAACCTGAAAGGGGTCGATGTTACGATCCCCCGCGATCAAATGACCGTCTGCTGCGGGCTGAGCGGATCGGGCAAAAGCTCCCTCGCCATGGATACCATCTATGCCGAGGGACAACGCCGCTATGTCGAAAGCCTCAGCTCCTACGCCCGACAGTTTGTCGGCCAAATGCAAAAACCCCGGCTGGAACATATCGAGGGACTCTCCCCCGCGATTGCCATCGAGCAAAAACACCTGGGCCACACACCCCGCAGTACCGTCGGGACCGTGACCGAAATTTACGATTACCTGCGGATCCTATTTGCCCGACTGGGGCAGCCGTATTGCCCCGGATGCAATCTGCCTATCGGCACGCAAACGTCCGACCAGATCATCGACCAAATCCTGCGCGACCTGCCGGGAGAACGGATCTTGATCTTGGCTCCGCAACTAATCGACGTGGGCGAGAATTACGGCGCATTGTGGGAGGAACTGCGCGGGTTTGGCTATCAACGAGTCCGCGTGGACGGAAAGACGCACCCCCTGGATGATCCGCCGGCCATCGACCGCCGCCGCAAACATAGCGTGCAGGTGGTGATCGACCGGGCCAATGTGCGCGCCGACGCCCGAAGTCGACTGGCCGACAGCGTGGAAAAAGGGCTGGACCTGGGCATGGGTGAAATCCACATCGCCGTGGTCAACGAGGATCAGCCGGAGCCAAAATGGCGGGTCGAAACCTTTAGCCAGCATCTAGCCTGCCACGCCTGCGGTCGCAGCTTTGAACGGCTGGGGCCACACCATTTTTCGTTTAATAGCGCGCTGGGCTGGTGTGGCACCTGCGAAGGGTTGGGGGTGCAGATAGGGGCCAATCCCGCAGCGCTGTTGCGCGATTCTAAATTGACCCTGCGGCAGGGGGCCGTGCTGGTTTGGCCGGATGTGGCACGCCCCTACTTTGGCGGCATGCTGGCGGCACTAGCTCGGCAAACCGGATTGCCGCTGGATACCCCGTTTGACAGCTTTAATAGCCGTCAACGACGACAGGTGATGTACGGCACGGGGGATGAGTGGCTGGCGGTTACCGCGGCCGATGTGGCGCAATATGGACCTAGCCCCGAGACCGCCGCGGCACCAACCAAAAAGCGTGGGAAAGCGACGAAGGAGCTAGCCGCGCGCGCGTTAACAGCGGAAACCACCAGTAAAACAAAAACAACGGACAGCGCCGCTGGCAATCATGTGCTCTTTCGCTTTCAGTATAAAGGGTTGTATCCCGCGCTCGAGGAATCGGCCCGCTTGTCCGTCACGCTGCGCACGCGACTGGATCACTTGGTAACCGAGGTCGAATGCGGTAGTTGCGGCGGCAGCCGTCTGCGCGAGGATGCCGCCGCGATGCAGTTTCAAGGGCGAACAATCCACGACCTGTGTGCGCTCCCCCTGGGACAACTCACCCAGGTGCTGCAGAGTTGGAATCTGACCGGCGAAGAGAAAAAAATCGCCGGCGAACTCCTGCGCGAAATTCGCAACCGCACGCAGTTCCTCGTCGATGTGGGCCTGGAATATTTGTCGCTGGCGCGCCCCGCCCCCACGCTTTCCGGCGGCGAGGCCCAGCGCATTCGCCTGGCGTCGCAGGTGGGCAGCGGCCTATGCGGCGTGCTGTATGTGTTGGACGAGCCGACGATCGGCCTGCATCCCCGCGATAACACGCGGCTGATCAAAGCCCTGCAAAAACTGCGCGACCTGGGGAATACGCTCTTGGTGGTGGAACACGATAAAGAAGTCGTGAGCGCGGCGGATCAGTTGCTGGATTTTGGCCCGGGCGCGGGGGAATTTGGCGGAAATATTGTCGCCCGGGGCACGCCCACGCAGGTGGCAAAAACCGCCGACAGCGTCACCGGGCCGTTTTTGTCTGGAAAAAAGAATATTCCCATTCCGGCCAATCGCCGTTCCGCCGATCCCGCTCAACTCAGTTTATCGACGGAAATCACGGTCTCGCGCAAATTGTCCAAAGCGGGGGGGAATCCGCGGAATGAGGTGGATGACGCCAAGCAAGCGGTAAAGAAAAATTCCCGTTTGGTGAATCCGTTTTCCCGGACGCCACCAACCCAGTTTGGTTATCTGGAGATCGTCGGCGCCCGACATAACAACCTGCGCAATGTCACAGTGCGAATTCCCCTGGGAACATTGACCGCGGTAACCGGTGTCAGCGGATCGGGCAAAAGCTCTTTGCTAGAGGACGTCCTGTATAACGCCCTGGCCAAGACCCTGCATCGGGCGGCGACCATCCCCGGCGCGTATGACGCCATTCGCGGCATCGACCATATCAATAAAGTCATCCGCGTCGATCAGCAGGCGCTGGGAAACACGCCCACGTCCAATCCGGCAACGTACACGGGCGTGTTTGAACTGATCCGGCAGCTCTTTTCGCAATTACCCGATGCCAAGGTTCGCGGCTATACCGCCCGGCGGTTTAGCTTTAACGCCCCCGGTGGACGCTGCGAGGCCTGCGAGGGGAACGGCCAAAAGAAAATCGAAATGCACTTTCTGCCCGATGTCTGGGTCACCTGCGAAACCTGCCAGGGCAAACGCTATAATCCCGAAACCTTGGGCGTCAAATTTCACGGCCACTCCATCGCCGATGTGCTGGAACTCTCGTGCGGGCGGGCACTGGCCTTGTTTAGCAATATCCCCAAAATCCGCCGCATTTTGCAAACCTTGTGCGATGTGGGGCTGGATTATTTGCGCCTGGGGCAGGCGGCCCCCACGCTTTCCGGCGGCGAGGCGCAGCGGGTGAAGCTGGCCGCGGAGCTAGCCCGCCCCGACACCGGACGCACGCTGTACCTACTGGATGAACCGACGACGGGGCTGCACTTTGAGGATATCCATAAACTACTCGAGGTGTTGCAACGATTGGTCGATCTGGGAAATTCCGTTGTGGTGATTGAGCATAATCTGGATGTGATTAAATGCGCGGACTGGTTGATCGAAATGGGGCCGGAGGCGGGGGATGGCGGGGGCCAGGTGATCTATGCCGGGACGCCAGAGGGGCTGGTCGCGGCGGCGGGGGGGACGCCCGGCGGGAAACCGACGAAGGCTAAAAAATCAAAATCCGTGGAAACAAAACCAGTGATCAGCAAGGGTCCCGGCGAATCCGCTAGCGCCGCGGCGGATGAGTCGCGCTACCCCCTGGCCAGCGCCTCCCACACGGCTCTCGCGCTGGCCCCGGTCCTGGCGGCGGGTCCGTATGTAACACGGGAAAAATATGACCCCGCCGCCGTCGAAAAACCACGTCAGGGAGATTTGGACATCGACGATGTCGGCCGCAACGTCCATATGCCCTGGGAGGCGGATGGCGAACGCTGGCACACGCAGGAACGCGTGGGCCGCAACGGCGAGCCCTGCCGCTGGGATGGACGCATTTTGGCCGAAGTCGTCCGCCGCATCGAGGCCGCGGGGGAATTTACCACCAATTGGAACGAACGAACCGTCGTCGAAATCACCGGCGAGAAAAAAAGCGACGGTTGGTTCTTTCACGCGCTGACCGGCGAACAATGGGTGCTCAAGCTCAAATTTCGCTGCGCGCGCTCCACCTTTCAGCGCGAGGAACTACAAGCCCGGCTCAAGCTGCGGCCGTTTAACGAGCTCCCCGAACTCCCCGTTTATGGTAATGAGCCCCGCGTCAAATGCGTCAACCTGGGAGGTCCCTGGCAAGAAGTCCAATTGCAATTGCATGCCTGGGAAGAAATCAACATTCCCGAATTTTGGCAATTTGTGGAAGAGGCGGTGGCGGGATTTGTCAAATTCACGAACAAGGCCGCAATCAATCCCGCCGATGTGATGCCCTGGAAAGTGCTGGGCCAAAAGTGGCATCTGGCCCGCAAGGGCTTTCCCCCCGGCAAAAAGATCGCCTGGGAGACCGAAACCCTGGTCGAATTGTGCGATATTTTGCAGCAAGCCGCCCCCGGCGCGCAGTTCCTGTGGAATAACCAGCAAATCGTCAATGTCATGCTCCCGGGCAAACGCGATCCCTGGGCACAAATTTATTCCAAAAAAACCTCCGCGATCGAATTGGTGCTACGCGGACCAAAAAACAAGTTTGCTTATGGTCAGGTCGTTACCCTCGGCCGCGAGCCGGAACTAGACACTCTCCGCGGCGAGTCCGATATCATCAAGCTCAAACTGATCGAAAGCGCGGATCTAAATAAGGGAGACCTGGCAAAATTCCTCAGCGACCACGCCGCTGCCACGGGGGAAAATGGCTAGCCGCGACACGGACTTTGGTTTTTGGTTGCTGGTTGCTGGTTTTTAGCTTTTGGTTGTTTCCTTCTGCCGCCACGCCGCAAAATCCACGTTCTCCCTACCTTCTGCCTTTACTAAACTTTTCCCATCGTCCCTCATCCGGCTCGCTCCTCGCCACCTTCTCCCAGGGGGAGAAGGGTTATGTTTTCCCCCCTCTCCCGATAGCGACGTTCCCTCATGTATAAGATCTCCATCCGGGAGAGAGCTGGGGTGAAGGAATCTACCGCAACGCGGTTGCGACATGCGGAAATAACCCATTAATACCAGGTGCCTTCACAAATTGTTAGCCGCGCTACGTTTAGCTAGAAAGCGTTAGATAGATTGACTAATTTTGCAATGGCTTTCTGACGCCATTCCCTCTTTAGTCCGCTTCGCGCAGCCAGCGATTGCTCAGCACTCCGGCGATAAAATGCTGCAATAGGATGTAGCAAATCAGCACCAGACTGACCAGCGGGTAGCTGGATAGCGACTGGCCCATGAGTGTCAGCGCGATGCCGTTGTTTTTCATTCCCAGGGCGTAGACCAGGGCGCTTTTTTCCGGTTGATTTAGGCGGTTAAGTCGTGCCAGGGCATAGGCCAGGCCAAAGCAGCCGCCGCACAGAGCCGCCGCCAATAGTAGCGTTGCCGCGACGACTTGCGCGTCGGCATGTCGTCCCAGCGCGGGTAGTGCATCCGACGCGTTGATATAATTAAGTAAGAGCAACAGGCAACAACTGGCCACGCTCAGCAGCGGTCGCAAACGGTCGATCCGTTCCGTCCCAGCGGCGCTGACCGTCAGCCAACCCGCCAGTGAGGGCAGGACCACCCAAATAACCAAAAATCGCGCGGAAAAGACATCATTAAGCGCCGCTTCGGCGGCCAGGGCGTCCACGCCCACGCTTCGCACCACCTGGGGCGTGAGTAGCGGGCTGATTAAGGTCGTGCATAACACGACAGTCAGGCATAACAGGACATTGCCCCGGGCGTTTTGCGTCCACGCGACCGACGACTGCGCTGACGGCACCGCCGCCACAATGACCAACCCCAACCAGACCTGGCTGAACGCCGACAAGGGCAAAAGCCAACTGGCGGGCCAGCGTAATAGCAACAACAGGGCCAAGGGGATCAGCCAGCAACCGGCAATCCCCAACCCCGCCAATAGAGGCTTGGCCGCTAGTACGCGCAAGTGCGCCCTGCGGACGCTCAGGCCCGCGATAAATAGCATCATTGCCAACAAGATCGAGGGGAAATTGATTGCCACCCCCACGGAGGGAAACTCTCCCCAACGATCGCGCAGTCCCTGGCCAGGACCTGGTAAAAAGGCGGCCAGCAAATCAACCGCCAATAATAGCCAGATAAACCAGGCGTGCATCCACCGCGAGATCCCCTGAAACAGGGGAAGAAGCCGGGGGGGAGATGCAAAGCTCATGGAGGCTGCGGAATCCAGCGAAACTCGGGAAGCGGGAGAAACTTCGATGATCGGAGATTGTACAGGCATGTCCTGGCCCTGGCGAGCGGAAAGAAACGCCAAGCGGCGTTCCTGGGCGAATTTCGCGCAAAAAACCGTTGTTTTGGCCAATATTTTGCCAAAAGCGCGCAAAACCAGCCCACGGTAGTTCCCCCTGCACAACAATAAGCGGAAATCGCCGACGGCAGCGGACAGCTTATTGTGTATATTTTAAGAAAATTAGGGAAAATGGGGGGCTTAAGAAAAGGGGCGATTGCAGTCGCAACCGCCCCGGGCCATTACCGTGGCAATCTTACCAGTTGTGAAATGACTTACTTAATAACTTCCACAGGGGGCAATTTCCAGGTACCGTCCAGAATCGAGGGGGCTTTTTCCCGGGGATAGTACAACCGCATCATCAGGCTGAATTCGTCTGCGGGAGCGGGAAGCCAATTTGCCTCTTTGTCCTTGCCCGGCGATTCATGCTGAATGTAAATGTCGAGCGATCCATCGGGATTGTATTTGAGCGCGTTGCGCGGGCTGACCGTGTATTTATTGAGCGGATTGTCCACAAAAAAGTAATTCTTGTCATACATTGTCAGTGACCAAAAGGCATTGACCGGCGGAGCTTGCCCCTTGGCAAACCGCAGCACGTATTTATTCGCTCCGCTATACTTTTTTCCATTCGCGGTTTCGACCGATGTGGGATAAACGGCGTCTTGGGGCCGGTTCGCCCCGAGGCCAATTGCCGTGATAAAAGCGCGTTGCAGATAATCCGTGCCATACAGGCCGGTTCTCGTGGTAAATGTCCAGCCATTCTCTAGGACTCCCGAGTCCTTCATGTGCCCCATGATTTTTTCCTGGGCTAGCTTGGGAACTTCCTGAAGGGCGGTTTGAGCGTCCTTGGAAAGCAGGCTGACATCAAACTTTTTACCCGGGACAATACCCAATTTGGCCAACTTGGCGATGATGGGGGCATCTTCCGCGGCGGGAGGATTGGCTGCCATCAGTTGAGCCAATCGCTGAAAATACTCGTCCGCGGAAAGCGCGTGAACTTGTTCGCGCACGGCTGTTTTTTCATCAACCTTAGGATTGACAGTTCCGTCCGGGGGGGTGTATTTCTTGCCATACGCGCTTAGCGGACGCAGGTCATACTTGTCCATGATCGTGTGGCACTCCTGGTAATCCTCGGGTGTGCCAGTGCAATAGGTCCGGCCCAGGATCCAGACCGAGTCGGTCGGGGATTTGAGCTCTTTGACGCCTGGCGGCAATGTCCCCTTCCAGGAGGGACCGGTGATGGCATACACCTGGGCTTTGTTACCCGTCGTGCGGGTCCCCGGAACGGCGAAGACATCCGTCCAGCCGCTTAGCATCGGCATGAGAAAGTATCGGTCGCCCATGTCCGGCAAACTCAGAATGTAAGGCTCTTGTGATAGATCAATCCATGCCGTGGAGTAAAGCGTGTCCGCGTTGGGAGCGGTAATATCGCGGAATTTGGCCGTGGGGTACTCTCTCATCCGCATGAATTGACCCATGGGAGCGTGGGATCCCTGGGGCTTGACCGTGTTGGTCATCACTTGGCGGGTCAAATCGGTGGTAATTAACGGATAGCCATAGATGTACGCTTCGATGCCTATTTGCCGCGCCTCGTCCGCGGCCAGATCGGCCCCCTTCGCGCTCATAGATTCCGCCATAAACATCGACGCCAGGGCTGCCAAAAATGTTAGTGTCCCCACTACTACCTTGCTCATAGGTTCCCTTTTTTAAAACACCTATAGGACAGAGTCTTACAACACTGGATATTTTTATACAATTTTTTAGCGAGTGTTGCTAGCAATCTCACGGTAATTTAACACGTGTCAGATAGTGTGAATATATGTTCACACTCACGGGGGGCAACTCGTTTTTAGATTCGATTCATCGCAATAACGAGGATTCCTCAAAATGCTCGATCCCCTCGGACTTGGCGATGACGGTAATCCCCCCTTCGCTAATGGTAAAGCCACGCAGCCGGTCCTCCTCCGCGTCATAGCCGATGGACGTTCCCGGCGGGATCTTTACCCCTTTGTCTATGATTGCGCGGCGGATTTGGCAATGCCGGCCAATTTCCACCCCTTCGAATAATATTGAATCCTCCACCAATGAATAGCTATTCACACGGGTGTTGGGGCCTAAAATCGAACGCTCGACCTGGCCGCCGCTGAGGATGCTTCCCTGGCAAACCGTGCTATCGAGCGCGGTGCCGCGACGGGCATTGTCCCCTTCCTCGGCGAACACAAATTTGGGCGGTGGCATATTGGGCTGCAACGTCCGGATCGGCCAGTGATTGTCGTACATATTGAGCAACGGATCCACCGAAATCAGATCCATGTTGGCCTCGTAATAGGCATCCAGCGTCCCCACGTCCCGCCAATACGCGTCCCGCTTGCGATTTTCATCCCGAAAGGGAAACGCAAACACGCGGTTGGTATTGATGATCGACGGGATGATATTATGCCCAAAGTCATGCGCGCTGCCGGGACGGGTGGCATCCAAGCATAATTGTTCAAACAGGAATCGAGCGGAAAAGACATAGATGCCCATGGACGCAAGGCAGTGGTCGGGATCGCCGGGAATGGTGCGGGCTTGCAGCGGTTTTTCATGAAAGCCGATCACCCGCTGGTCGGTGTCAACCTGCATCACGCCAAAATGCCGGCTCTGGCTGGCGGGGACGCGTAACGCGCCAATGGTCAAGTCCGCGTCGCACTGCTCGTGGTATTCGACCATCTTGCGGTAGTTCATCTTATAAATATGATCCCCAGCCAAAATCAGCACAAACTTGGGCCGAAATTTTTCTATCGCATAAATGTTTTGATAAACGGCGTCGGCGGTCCCCTGGTACCAATGCTCGTCAATTCGCTGCTGGGGGGGGAGCACGTCGATAAATTCCCCCAAATCATGAATAAACAGCCGCCGCCAACCCAGATTGATATGCCGGTCCAGGCTCATCGCCTTGTACTGGGTGAGGACCAGGATTTTTTTTAGGCCGCTATTGAGACAATTTGACAAGGCAAAGTCGATAATGCGATACGAACCGCCAAAGGGAACGGCGGGCTTGGCCCGGTCCCGGGTCAATGGCTCCAAACGCGAGCCTTTTCCGCCCGCCAAGACAACAGCCAAGACATTATTTAACAACGGTTCGCTGGCATCCCAGAAAAGCATAGGAGTGGATGGTGGAGAGTGGGTAGTGGATGGTAGTTAGTGATGGATGGGTAGTGATGGATGGTGCGCAATAACCCCCTAAGTTTACCCGCACTCGCAATTCCCCGCCTACATCGATCTGGTCGGCATTTTCGGCACTCTAGCCTAAGATGGGCAATAACTCATTCTGGCTGCCGCTACGAAATCCCGCCGCATCCACGGTCACGTATTTCCAGCCAAAAGCTCGCAGGGCGGCCTCTAGTTCGCCGCGCAGCGGATCAGCGCAAAGCCGCGCGATCTGGGGTGATTCCACCTCGATCCGGGCCAGGTCCCCCGCATGGTACCGAACCCGGGCCACCCGAAATCCCCGCTCCCGCAGCCACGCCTCTCCCTTGTCGATCATTTGCAACCGCTCCGGAGTCACCGCCTGGCCATACGCCACCCGACTAGACAGGCAGGGAGCCGCGGGTTTGTCCCAAATGGGGAGTTGCCAATACTCCGCTATCGCCCGCACACCGGATTTATCGATTTGACATTCGACCAGCGGGCTGCGCACGTGGTAATTTGCCGCGGCTTGCATTCCTGGCCGGTAATCGCCCAAATCATCCACGTTCGCCCCGTTGACGATCACGGCCAAACCCTGGGCCAGGCGAATATGTTCCAACCGCTGATAAAGTTCGGTTTTGCAGTGAAAGCAGCGGTCCGGGGCGTTTTGCACATACGCCGCCTCGTTAAATTCATCCGTGGCTATGATTTGGTGCCTTATGCCAATCCGCGCTGCCAATTCCCGGGCTTGGTCCAATTCGCCCGCGGGAAGGCTGGCACTGGTACCGGTCACGGCCAAAGCCCGTGAACCTAGCGCCCGCTGCGCGGCTGCGGCGACAACCGTGCTATCAACCCCGGCCGAAAACGCCACGACGCAAGATTGATAGCTAGCAAGTGTGGCCAGCAGGCGATTGGCCAGGTCGCTGGTCTTTTTGTAAGGGAGCGTTTCCGCTGGCACAGCGGGGGACGGCGATAAGCAGGGCTGTTGGGACATATCTATATTTTAAGGCACCGCCACAAGACAAGTCCAGAACCAGGGGGGAAGTGCTTTTCTCGCTCCCGCGAGAGGGGAACAAACGCGGGCGGACCGCAATACTCCCGCCTTTCCACGCTGGCTGGATGACAGGCCCGACCTGGCGCGCCTCACGCCGCGGTGGCCGACCAAGGCAGGGCGACATTTAACAAGACATAGCCGCTTCCTAATAGTGCAAACGAAATCCGGTCAAACCACCGCTGAAATGTTTCCGCTTCCAGCTTTTCCAAAATGTATAGGGAGATTGCCGATTGGATCAACGTCAACAGAATCATGAAGATCCCCAGCTCATTAATGAGATCCGCCAGGACCAAAATGCCGCTGTCGGGCAAAAGGGCCGAGGTGATGTAAGAATTTGCCACCGCCGCAAACAGCCCCCCCACGCCTAGGCCAAAGCGGGGATCGACATTGGTGGGTCGGATAAAGAACGCCAGCATGGCAATCGAAACCGAGATATACAGCGGCAAAAACATCTTCAAATAAAAACCCCAGCCGCTGCGGACAATCTCAAAGCCCAGGCGAAATTGCGAAAAGGTCACGTATTTTTGCCCGGCGAGGCGCGGATCGCCAAAGTTTGTTTTATACGTGTGCGCTTTTTCGATGGCCTGGTGGGGCCGCATGGCAAATCCGGTGACTTTGACACGGCTGCTAATATGGGTGTTGTCCTGATCCACCGCAAAAAGCAGTTCCGCGCGGGGACGGATGGGGCTTTCGATATTGATCGTGATCAGGTGCTCATCGCAGGGAAAACGGGCCACGTCAAAAAATTTGGTGATTTTGGCCAGTACTCGGTATTGCACATAATGCTCGTCGCCATTGTCAAATTTGTCGATCACTTCGCGGGAATCGATCGTCCCATTCACCACCTGAAAACTCTCCGCTGGGTCAAAGTCACCCCCCCGCCACCGAAACCAAATGTAAAAATCAACCACCAGCGTGACATCCCTTATCGAAATCTCGGAAATCCGGTCCAGGTAAATTCCCGTGGTGACGACCAGAGGCCGGGCGTTGGCGGGCAGTTCCCACTGAATGGGCGTCAGGCCCTCTTCGTTTTGGCGGGGATCCATGCGCATGCGATGATTTATCGCCGTTTGCTGCCGATTACGCCCTTGCACCCCCATGGCCAACCACCCGGTGAGAGCAAACAACAGGGCAATCCCCGCTCCCCAGAGCCATAAATAACGCCGTTGGGACGGGGTAAGAGGAACCGTGTTGGACAAAACGTCGGTCCCCGCTGCGGGGGCTGCTTTCACGGGGACGGTTGGCGGTGAAATGATCGCCGGTGGTGGGGCTGGATCGGGGCTAGGCGGCGGCTGCGAACCAGAATTGGGAGTTTCCATAGATCATAATTCGTTTGTGGGGCGTCAGTCTTTGGCGGAAGGGCGGGAATTCCCAGTCAGTCAGTGGCAAGATAACAGGAATATGCATATTTGCCCACAAATACCTGTAACTTGTGAGTTGGGAGTCAGCATTTTCTGCAATTTTCCAGGTAAATTGCTCTGGCCCACTCATTGACGCCAGCCACGGTATCCTTTACAAAGGAGGTTTCCCAAATTTTGGGACAGGCCTCCCGCCGGGAGGCGATATTTTTTGCTATATCAGCCCTTGTGTGCGACCATGGCCGTACCGAAACGACGTCAATCCAACTCCCGCACCGGCAACCGTCGGTCACATCATCACAAAAAGCCGCGCCAGTTGACTTTTTGCCCTCAGTGCAGCAAGTCCGTCCCGACGCACGTTGTTTGCCCCAACTGTGGTTATTATATGAATCGCACGGCGGTCGAAACGACCTAGGTGGGATTTATCGGCCCTCTGCGGCTTTTATTCCCCTCCGCTGGTTTTGGTCGGCGGGTGATTATTTTGCAGTGATTGTATCTGTGGCAGTATCATTTCTGAACTGCGTCATTTCTGAACTGCTACGAGTTGGGCACGAGGGGATTCTAAGGGTCCCCAGAATATCGGCTCTCTAAAATTTTTAGCACATCACGCTTCTCGTACTGCGACCATTGAGCACGGCGTTTCTCTTTCCTGGGCAAGGCGCACAAACAGTCGGCATGGGCCGGGCTGATTTTGATTCTTCCCTCGTCGCAAAGGATCTGTTTCAAAAGGCATCCCAAATCTTGGGGTATGACTTGGCGAACTTATGCTTTGAAGGTCCGGCGCAAAAGTTAGACACCACCAGTTTTAGCCAGCCCGCCTTGTATGTGACTAGTTTAGCGGCATTGGCGGTTCTACGTGAAAAACAACCAGATCTGGTGGAAAAAGTGTCGATTACCGCCGGCCTCAGTCTGGGTGAATATCCGGCGCTGGTCTTTGCGGGGGTGATGGATTTTGCCGATGGACTGCGAATCGTTGCCGAACGGGGGGCCGCCATGCAGGCCGCGGCCGACGCTGTTCCCAGCGGCATGGTGAGTATCTTGGGGCTAGATCGTCCCCAGGTGGAGACTATTTGTCACGATGCCGCCGCCGGGTCGGTACTTGCTGTCGCGAATTTGCTCTGCCCCGGAAATATCGTTATTTCCGGCGAAAAAGCCGCACTCGCGCGCGCTTCCGAATTAGCCGCCGAGCGGGGGGCCATGAAAGTGATCCCCCTGGCGGTGGCGGGGGCGTTTCATACCGAATTGATGCAAGGGGCGGTCACCCGTCTGCGGGGAGCCCTCGAAAGTGTGACCCTGCGTCCGCCGCGCATTCCCGTCGTTTCCAACGTCGACGCCCTTCCCCATAGCGACGTTGTTGAAATTCGCAACCTATTGGTAAGGCAGGTTTGCTCCCCCGTCCTCTGGGAAAATTCGCAGCGTTATATTCTTGGGACAGGCGTTACCACCTGCTGGGAAGTCGGTCCAGGCCGCGTCCTACGGGGTTTGCTTAAACGGATCGACCGCAAACTGGAATGCCTGGGAACCAGCGAGTAGGGCGGAATATTTTCGGCCATTTTTGAGTTTCTCCATCCTGGCGGATCACAATCCTCCCTACGCCTGACATCCATTAACGACTAATTTTTTTAGAGACAAAACCAATGGCGGATAATAAACGGATTCAAGTCGATTTAACCGGCCAAGTGGCCATTGTCACCGGGGCGTCTCGCGGTCTGGGCAAGGCCATCGCCCTACGACTGGGCGAGTGCGGGGCCAAGGTCGCCTGCCTGGCCCGTGATCAGGCCAAACTGGCCGAAACCGTGGCAGCCATCACCGCCGCCGGTGGCCAAGCCACGGCATTTGCCGTGGATGTCACCCAATCTGCCAGCGTGACCGAAGTTGTGGACCAGATCGCGACGGACTGGCAGCGTGTGGATATTTTAGTCAATAACGCCGGAATTACCCGCGATACGTTGCTGTTGGCCATGAAGGACGAGCAATGGGATGACGTGTTAAATACCAATCTGCGGGGACCGTTTTTGTTCACGCGGGCCGTCCTGCGCACGATGATGGGCCAGCGTTATGGGCGGATCATCAATATTTCCAGTGTTTCGGGGTTGATGGGAAATCCCGGGCAGGCGAATTACTCCGCGACCAAGGCGGGATTAATTGGCTTTACCGCGACGGTGGCCAAGGAAATGGCCAAGCGCAATATCACAGTCAACGCGGTCGCTCCCGGCTTTATCGAAAGCGAAATGACCGCCGCGCTCGGGCCAGCCCTGGCTGACGAGGTCAAGAAACGAGTTCCGGTACAGCGTCTGGGCCGGGCCGAAGAAGTGGCCGACACAGTCCTATTTTTGGCAGCGCCGGGTAGCGGTTACATTACCGGGATTTGCCTGACAATCGATGGTGGCCTGACCGCCTAAGCGTTTGTTGACGCCAAGCAATTCAGCCCGCAGCGTGAGCAAGGGAGAAACCATCTGAGCCCGCCACGTTAGCCAGGATATGGCATTTAACCCACCGTGCGTGCCAGGGAACAACGTTTGATCTGTGAACAGGGATTCCAGGTCCCCGATCGCGGACTTTATCTCCCTGATTTTTCTTGTTTGTCATGGACCAGAAAGCCGGGAACCTTCTCATTGAGCGTTTTTCCAGCGAGATAGCGCTGGTGATCTTGCTAGCATTGACTTTTTCCGGGTCATTCCCTTCCTCGCGATTTTTTACTTTGTGACACAAGATAAAAATGCGGCAACATACATAATACAAATTTGTCCAGAAAGCAGCTTACCGCATTTTTCAGCCGAATGGCGGGAATTGGGGGGGCAGTCATCTGGACAGGGGGGCTTAAAAGCGGTATACCTTGACCTGGATTGTGAAAATCCTCTATTTTAAAGCATGGTTGACCCAGACGGCCTAAGTTGTTGTCAGGGTTTTCCTGGTTTAACAAACTTGACGATTTTTTAAACATTCCGCGAAAGGGCCCCGTTACCCTGGAGGCAGCTTGGTGCGGCGGAATCGGCAAGTCATTTTGACGATCACCAATCCGTTAGTCATCACGACCGTCGGATGCCTTGGCGTTACTATGGTAGGCGGGCATCACTGTGGTTGACGGTTACGCTGGCTTTCGCGGGCGCGATACTGGCGGAAATGTGCTGCAATAACATTAATCCTACAAAATACAACTAGGAGGGACCCGAAGGTGGCTTCCGTACAAGATCGCGTGTTTGATATTGTGGCTGATCAATTGGGCGTGCAGCGGGATCAATTGACCCGTGAAACCTCATTTATTAATGACCTGGGCGCGGATTCCCTGGATACCGTGGAATTGGTGATGGAGTTGGAAGAAGAATTCGACATCAACATTCCCGAGGAAGAAGCTGAAAAAATTCAAACCGTCGGTCAAGCAATTGACTATATCGAAAAAACCCAGAAGTGAGCCGCGGGAGTTGGCCAACCTCTGATGAAACGCCGAGTGGTTGTCACCGGATTGGGAGCCGTTACCGCGCTCAGTACCAAAGTGGAAGAGCTTTGGGCGCGGATTCTGCGCGGTGAATGCGGCATCCATCCGCTAACCACGCTCGATACCGAAAAGTTTAAAGTTAAATTCGGCGGAGACATTCCCAACTGGGACCCGACCGGCTATATCTCCCCCAAGGATGAAAAGCGAATTGACCGCTTTACCCAGTTTGCGATCGTCGCGGGGATCGACGCTGTTCGCGATTCGGGCCTGGATTTTGCCAAAGAAGACCCCTGGCGCTGCGGTGTCATTGTGGGTTCGGGCATTGGCGGGCTGAACGAGATTCAGGAACAAATCACCCGGCTGACGCTGAAGGGACCTGATCGCGTTTCGGCGTTTTTGATTCCTAAAATGATGGCCAACGCCGCCAGCGGTCACCTGTCAATTCATTTTGGCCTGCGGGGCATTAATACCGCCGTGGCGACCGCTTGCGCCAGCGCGGCCAACGCCATTGGCGACGCGTATCATGCCATTCAACATGGCGTGGCGGATGTCATGCTAACAGGGGGGGCCGAGGCCGCCGTGACCGGCATCGGCATCGCCGGCTTTGCCAACATGCGGGCCTTGTCCGAACGCAACGACAATCCAGCCGCCGCCAGCCGCCCCTTTGACATCGACCGTGACGGCTTTGTCCTGAGCGAGGGGGCGGGCATCTTGGTTTTGGAATCACTAGAACACGCCCAGGCCCGCGGTGCCAGGATCTATGGCGAACTATTGGGCTATGGCACGACCGCCGACGGTAGCCACATCACCCAGCCGGACGAACAAGGTCGCGGCGCGGCCAAGGCGATGGAACTGGCCCTGGCCGACGCGGGCATGACCCCGACCGAGATCGACTACATTAACGCCCACGGTACCAGCACGCCGCTAGGGGACGCGGCGGAGACGCAGGCGATCAAGACGGTCTTTGGCGATCACGCGTATAAAGTCAGTGTGAGCAGCACGAAAAGCCAGTTGGGCCACATGCTGGGGGCCAGCGGCGGGGTGGAGGCGGTGTTTATCACCTTGGCCGTGCGGGATGGTCTGATCCCGCCGACAATCAATCTGGATAATCCCGATCCGGCATGCGATCTGGACTATACGCCCCATCGGGCCAAAGAACGCACCGTCCGCGCGGCGATGAGCAATAGCTTTGGCTTTGGGGGGCATAACGCGGCGGTGATTATCGGGGCGTTGCGCTAAAAATTGCTCCGGCAGGGGGAGCACGCCCACGATACGGGGATATGGCGAGTGGAATTCGTCGCAAAGGGATTAGGCAACGGAGATGCCTCCCCTAGTTCTCCTGTCTCCCGTCCCCCGCCTCCCCTCTCGTTACCGCGGATGTTCATGCACGGCGGGTGTTTTACCCCGGATGCGCAGCAGATGAAAATCCTTGAGATAATTCTGCATTTCCTCTTCGGTGGAAAGTCCCAACGCGACCAGGGTTTCGCTCAGACTGGGGACGCTTTCCGCTTGTAATTCCAAGAGCATCTCCAAATCCTGTTCGGTCATGTAGCCCCCCGCCAAGGCCGCCTGGCCAAACAGCTCGTTGGTTTGGGCTTGCCGCTGCAAGATTTCCAGCACCTGGCTGATCGTTAGCACCCGCGATTGCAACGCCAAATGCCCAATCTTCGGCGTTTGCGCCTTAAGCAGGGACATGGCATTTTGCAGATCAACCGCGGAGACAGCTCCCAGTTCTTCTAGAAATTCGCAAAAAACCTCGGCATCCCGTAGGGCCATTTCGCCGCTGGTTTCCGGCAGCAGCAGGTCGTCAAGATTATCACGATGGGGATCTGCGGATCGCGCAACAGCGGCCGAATTCGCCGACGCACCTGGGCCTGCATGATTGAGTGTGGAATTCGCGCGGGCGTTTTGCCGTTCGGTATGCAGCAGCGACTGAGAAAGATTTCGCCAGTGCTCGCGTTGTTGGATCGCGTCGCGAAGCGCGGCGATCAGGGGCGCAAAATCCATGATCGGCTTAAAAAAGCAGTATTCAGCCCCCAAATAACGGGCTTCCATCACCGTATTTAAGGAAACTTGGCTGGTTAAAATAATTACCGACAAGTATGGGTCAATTTTGCGCACTTTCGCCAAAACTTCTAATCCATTCTCCCCCGGTATATCCAAATCCAGCAGCAAAATATCGTAATGGCCATTGGCTAATTCATTTGGTAATTCATCCGCCTGATGCAACGCCCGGCAGTGAAAACCAGCCTTTTCCAAACACTTACCCACAATACGGGTCAATAAGGGATCATGATCTGCGTGTAAAATCGTGGCGGAGGCTTGCATAACGGGCTAACCACTAACAAGGGGGCTAACAATGATTAATGGAAGAGGACGCCGATGTTGTGCAACATGTTTCCGATCAACAAGTTAGCCCCTGTGATAAATCATACCAATATGTAGGTTAATTTTTGGGCAGAAGCCAAATGACACGGCAATACCAGGCTTTAGCTTGGCTTTTTGCGGAGTTTCCCAATCCGGGACAGGTCTTTTGTCCCCTTTCGTGGTCGATTAAACGATATTGTTGCGATAATCCCCACAATCCTGTTAAAATGACCCGGCTGTTAGGTCATCACCCACGTGTCTTTAGCTTAAAAAAGTAACACCCATGCGCGCTCAATTTCCCTTGTTAAACAGTTGCCTGGCAATCATTTGCGCTTTGACCGTGGCATGGCCCGCGACTGGAGCGGAATCCCCCGGGGTAAAATATGCCGGTAAAACCGGACCGGTAAAAGCGAAGCAGATTGTCCTGGTAAGCGGGGACGAGGAATACCGCAGCGAGGAAATGTTGCCCCAACTGGGTAAAATTTTGGCCGCACACCACGGCTTTGAGTGTACGGTGCTGTTTCCCATTGATACGGCGGACGGCACCATCCATCCCAATGTCAGCAATATTCCGGGTTTGGAAGCGCTCAAGACGGCCGATCTGCTGATTTTGATGACCCGCTTTCGCGATCTACCGGATGACCAAATGCAACACATTGCCGATTACTTGGAATCTGGCAAGCCAATCATCGGCATACGCACCGCCACCCACGCCTTTAATATTCCAGACAATAAAAAATTCGCCAAATTCTCCTTCAATAATAAAGATTGGGATGGCGGCTTTGGCCGACAAGTGCTGGGCGAGACCTGGATCAATCATCACGGCAATCATGGCTCGGAAAGCACGCGCGGAATCATTGCCCCGGATGCCAAGGAACACCCCATCACCCGCGGTTTGCAGGATGGCGATATTTGGGGGCCCACCGATGTCTATGGCGTGCGGTTGCCCCTGCCCAAGGGTTGCCAACCGGTCGTCTTAGGCCAAGTGGTGGACGGGATGTCCGCGAATGATCCGCCGGTCAAAGGGGAAAAGAACGAACCCATGATGCCGATTGCCTGGACGTACCATTACGCCGCCGAAAATGGCAAATTGGCGCGGATTTTTACCAGTACGATGGGTTCGGCCCAGGATTTTGAAAACGAAGGTTACCGACGGCTATTGGTCAACGCGGCGTATTGGGCGTTGAACATGGATGACCAGATCAAACCTGGTGCCAAGGTTGAGATCGTGGGGGAATACCGGCCCAGCAAATTTGCCTTTAATGGCTTTGTAAAAGGAAAAAAGCCGAGCGATCACGAGTGGGAGGGGAAGTGAGTTAAGAATTTCAAACGAGTGGCCGCATCCTAATACGATCATCAGTGATCACCACAAAATGACCTTCCCAATCTGATCGACTTTCGATTGCTGAAATCATTCTCTGGACATCAGCTTGGGGAGATTCTCCAGCAAGTCGAAATAAAATGATCCCTGCTCGAGCGTCGACTTTATTGCGGAATGCCAATTCTCCAAAATCCTTGTCTTGTGTAACGACAAGTCGCAATTCTTGTTGAGCGAGTTTTTAAATTTCCAAGTCGCTAGCACCAGACAATGACTCTTTCACTGATAAAACTTCATGTCCGCGATTTCGCAATTCTCGAATCATGGAGTTCGATAAATTTTCGATCACAATCATTCTTAGCATCATGATGCCTAAATTAGGGTGTCGCGTGATATACGCGCTCTGATTTTAATATCTCACTTGCGTAGTTTAAGCATGCAAGAATGTCCGCGTATTGTAAGTGATCGTACTCTTCCAAAATTTGCTCTTGAGTCCATCCCCGAGCAAGCAAATCGACTATAAATTCCACCGCGATTCTCGTCCCGCGAATGACGGGTTTACCAACTAATACTTGAGGATCAATTACAATTCGATCTCGCCAGTCTGTCATTGTCGCACCTGACTAATTTGAGAGCGTTTAGGATAAAATTGGCGTAAATGGCGTCGGCGAGTCAAGTTGGGCAAGGAGAACAAAGCAAACAAATCCGAAGATTCTTCGATGAACTTCGACGAAGCACAACACAGTCGTAGCCAGCCAGAACGCCACATATAAATACAACGCGCTCTAAATCGCATAACCGCAACCCCAAATTCAATTTATCTTTCCACCCGATCCGAATCCAATACAATTTCGTCCGCTTTTGTTTATTTGCCCCCCACCCATTGCGCTTGGGCGGGGGATTTTTCGGCGTCCAGCAACTCCAGGCTCAGGGGGTCGGAGCGGACATCGGCTTCGATGGCGCAAACCACCGTGTGCCGGCCGACCGGTAGGTCCAAGGTGGCTTCTCCCGCTCCGGCGGCATTCTTAGCCAAGGCTTCTTGCTGGCCGTTCACATAGAGCGCTACGCCGCGTGGATTGGCAATCCGCAGGACCACCAGTCCGGCGGAACTGACCTCTAGCCGCGTCCGCACAAAAGCCACCGCCTGCTGGTTGGCCCCAAATTTTTGCCGCGTCAGCCCATCCAGCGGCAATTCTCCGTTGACGGTGCTATAAACCGAACTCCACGTCAATGGCCCGGACTGGTCCAAGACCACTGGCACCCCAATCCGCCCCAACAGCGTGAATGTGTCCCCCACCGGCGCGGGCGTTTGCCAGGTGCGTGCCAGGCGGCGTTGACCAACGGCATAGGGCCCATCCTTGCCCAATTCCGATAAAAACCGGGTTAAATCCAGCAATTCCTGGCGAGTCAATTCCTCAATCAATCCCACCGGCATCAGCGAAGTCTGCGCTAGTTGGGGTGGATTCAGAGTGGCTTTTTGCAAAACGACTTCCTGATCTTCGCTATTGCGCAAGACCAGTTCCTGATCTGTTTCGCGAATTTTGATTCCACTGTGGGATTTGCCGTCGTGGTCCTCGACCAAGAGCGCGTTGTATCCTTCCTTGATCTTGCCACTGGGGTCGATGAGCGACTGCAAAATATAATCCGCGGGAGCGCTGGCCCCCAGGCTGCGCAGTTCCGGTCCGCCCACGCCGCCGGCGCCGCCGATCGCATGGCATTTTTGGCAATTGAGCTCCGCCCGGCGATAAATCGCTTCTCCCCGCGCGGCGTCTCCCGCTTTGGGCAGGTCAGCCAACATGGCCGAGATTTCCGCGGGAGTAAAGGTCCGCGACTCGCCCAGCCCCCCCGCCAGTTGCCACGCTTGTTCCAAATCTGGATCGCGTTTGGCCAGCCGCCGCGCGGCCCGCAGGCCCAAGCGCGCGGCATCCGCAGAGATATTAACCCCCTGAAGTTGCTTTTTCCACAGCTCCGCCGCGCCGGGGGCTTGCTGCAGTTCCGCGCAGACCCGCGCCAGTTCATCGCTGACGCGCAATTGGATAAGAAGTTGCTTGACGGTAAGTTCGATTGCGGTTGGCAATTCCAGTTGACCCATCGCTATTGCCGCCTCCGCCCGCAAAAAGGGATA
Source organism: Pirellulales bacterium (assembly GCA_033762255.1). Lineage (NCBI taxonomy): Bacteria > Pseudomonadati > Planctomycetota > Planctomycetia > Pirellulales > Pirellulales bacterium. Next base: position 29,323 of record JANRLT010000029.1, read on the forward strand.
TTGCTCGGCCGAAGTAAGAAACTTGCGCAGTTCTTCTTTGGCGGTCGCTGTCCCCAGGCCACCCAACGCGCGTATGGCCGCCAGACGTACCGGAACGGGTTCCAGCGGTTCGCTGCTCCACTTGAGGATGGTTTCTTCCAACTGGGGCAATTTCCAGGCCCCGATCAATTGCGCCACGGCGATCCGCGTGGGGGGATCTTGCGCATCGCTCGCTTTCCGCAGGGCCGCTTCCGCCCCCGGCACAGGCTGCGCGTAGCGTGACAAATTTGCCGCCAAGCCAGAAAATACCGCCTGGCGGATGCTCAGGGGCGTGTCGGCCAGGACTCCCCGCGCGAGAGCCCAGCCAGCGTCGTCCGGGCTTCCCTGGGTTAGCACGACCTGGATCAACTGGGCCTGTTGTTCGGGATTGAGCTGGCCTTTTTCCAAGAGCGCCCGCAATGGAGCAGCGCTTTGTCCGCCACCCACCGCCTGCAGGGCAAAGACCAGCGCGTTGACATTCTCGCCAAAGGGGTTTTCCCCCCGTTCGATGCGTGGCAACCATAAGGAGCGCAAGTCGCGAAAGGTTTTCCACTGCGCAAATTCCAAAAAGCGGTCATTGGACGTGAGCGGCGCGGCGGCGACCAGGTTTAAAATTTCTGGTTGGGGAGCACGGATGGCGGCGCGATAGGCCTCTAACCGCACTCGGGGATGGGGGTCCGTCAGGGCGGCGGCAATGACGGGTAAGCCTCCCTGGGAATTCACAAATGTCGCGGAAATATCCTCCGCCCACTCCCCCCAAACCCGTGTCGCCGCCGCGCGCACACGGGGGTCGGTAGCGTGAATTAATTTTGCTATTAAGTGCCGGCGTGGAGACTGCCACGCGCGGTAGAGCCATAAATATTCCAAACCCAGCCGCTCTTGTGCGGCATTTTGGGGAGTAAAGTTTTCCACCAATTTAGCTAATTCAACACCGGAAAATTCCGGTCCCCGTTCTTGCAGCAATTGCCGGGCTTGTTCGCGTTCCCACAGTTCGGGACTATCGAGTTTGGCCAATAATTCCGCGGCCGAAAGCTCGGTCAATGGTTGATACTTGACGAGGGGACGAGCTTTATAAGTGACGCGCCAAATGCGGCCGTGGGTCTTATCGCGGCGCGGATCGCGAAAGTCAACCTCGCCATGTTGAATAATCGGGTTGTACCAATCGGCGATATAAAGCGCGCCGTCGGGGCCCATTTTGACATCGACGGGGCGGAACGCCTGATGTGATGATTTGATCAACTCCGGCATCTCCCGCGCGGCATAGCCCGCGCCATCCTCGCCGAGCACAAACCGGCAGACCCGCTGCGCCCGAAAGTCATTGGTGATCAAATTTCCCTGCCATTCCGGCGGAAAATTGCTAGATTCCACCACCTCCAGGCCACAATGCTTGGGGCTGCCGGGATTTAGCCCCTTGACGATTTTTTCGGACTCGTCGGCCCAGGTCATGATGGAACCAGGGAATACGTAATTAATCCCCTCGTTGCCGGCGCCGTCAGTGGCAAAGCTTTGTCCCCAGCGATCCCAGGCCATCCCCCAGGGATTAACCAGCCCCTTGGCATAAACGCGCAGGTCCTGCGTGCGGGGATGATACTGCCAAAATCCCCCGGCGTTCAACCGCCGGACACCGCGCGGCGTTTCAATATGGCTGTGAATGTACACGGACTGCGCAAAACACAGATCCCCGGCGGGGCTATTACGCAACGTATGAATAATATGATGCGTATCTTCGGTCCCAAAGCCGGATAACACCACCCGCGTATTATCCGCCCGGCCGTCGCCGTTAGTGTCTTTCAAATGCAGTAGCTCGGTGCTGTTGCCGACATACGCTCCGCCATCACCGGGAATAACCGCCGTGGGGATGAGTAGTCCGCCGGCAAACACGGTCGTCTGATCAGCCACGCCATCCCGGTCGAGATCCGCTAGGATAAGGATTTTATCATCGGCGGGGACCCCCGGTTGGATTTGCGGGTAGGTCTCGCTGGTGGCGACCCACAACCGCCCCTGGGCATCCCAGTTCATCTGGATGGGTTTGGCCAGGCGCGGATCGGCGGCAAACAAATTCACCTCAAACCCCGGCGGCAGTTGAAATGTCTTGCGCTCGTCCTCGGGATCGGTCGACGGAATCCCCAGGGCGTTAGGGTCACCAGGCCGCTGGGCGTGCAGATTTGGTAAATTGCTGTGCGCTGCGTTCAAGAGCAGGGTCAATATCAACGGCAAGCGAAAGAGCCGGGAAAGCATGTGAGTGGGAGCTGTGGAGTTTGGAGGTTTGGTTTTTGGTTTTTAGCGAACATAGCCGCTGATGGTATCGGCGGAGGAACAACAACGTCGCTGATGGTATCGGCGGAAAAGGATCGCAGTCGCAAAAAAACTTACAAATACGGCACCGGGACGGTGCTTACTACATTGACTCATACGGCACCGGGACGGTGCCTACTACTTTGACTCATACGGCACCGGGACGATGCTTACTACATTGACTCATACGGCACCGGGACGGTGCCTGCTACAATTCATAAACTACCGATTCAACGCCCAAATTTCCTCTTCCAGTTTGGCGACCAAGGGATCAAACTGGGCGATCTCTTTGGCGTTTTGACCTTGCTCATGCTTGCGAAAACCGAACAGATACGTTTGATTCTGCGGCCGCCAGCGATGAAAAAACAACTCGTTTTTGGCGATGATCTTTTGCCGCAATTCATCACTGGGCTGCGCATCGCGGCCATCCGGGGGGGTAAACAACAGCTTAGCGGCGGAGACGTAACCGGCATCATCAAGATGCAAGCCGTTGTAGGTGAGCGATGAGGCTTCCCCCCGCGCGGCGTCCGAGGGATAAGCCAAAAAGGTCAACTGTTCCATCTGGGCAATTTTTCGTAAAGCGGCGGTGTACGTGGCCAGCGCGGAGTTGTATTTCTCGGGGTTGTTCCCGCTGGCAGCGTGGTACGGCAGCGGTTCCAAGATTGCAATTCGATCCGTCTGCTTTTTTAGATCAGCAATTAACTGAAGGCATTGTTTCTCAAAATCCACCAACCCCGCCTGGCCGGCGTGGGCCTCGTTTCCGCCGTACGACAGGTAAATGACCGTGGGTTTTAATTCGGCCAACAGTTCCAGCGTGCGGCGGTAGCCGTCGGCTGGCTTATCAAAATAGGCCCGCGAGTCGCACCAAACGGTGTCTCCCGACCAGCCCAGGTTGCGAAAGATGATTTTCTTGCCGGGATGGAGGGCCGTCAGCCGCGCTTCCAGGTGGCCATAGCGTCCCTCGCGCTCCAAGAACGTATTCCCCAAAAACACCACCCGGTCACCATCACGCAGATCCAGCCACGTGGCGGGGGAGGAGCTAGCCGGTGGATCAGCCTCCGCGGCACGGACGAGGGATCCGCTACTACCGATCACAACAGAAATACACCAACACAACAGTAGCCCGAGCGCACAGCGGCACATAAGCGGGTTTGCTCCTTCCCAATAAACTGTCAATAAGCGCCAAACCTGCTGACAAGCAGAATGCCAGCGTACAGCTATAATATAAGCCACTTAGGGAGTTGACCGCAATAATTCGGCAATGAGTCGGGGATCAGCGCGAAAACTGGTGGTTTGCAAGGCGGAAATGGCTGTTGACAGGGAGATTAACTTTTGGGACGCAGCCAAATTTAAGACACCGAGGGTTCCTGTCGTCCGCAGTTGAAGTTGATTTGCGGCCTTTCTGCCAATACGTTCATCAATAATCAATAGATTGGCGGATAACTCCAGAGCGAGCGAGATCGCTTCTGATTCCCCCAGATGTAAATGGGGAATACGCAAGGTGTGCAGGGGTTGTTGAACACTTATCCAGTGAGGTAATGGATTTAGCCAGTCACGCACCTTGCTGGGAGTATTTGCATTTTGCAATTCCTGGAAAACGCCTTCAGTGATCAGTAAACTTCCAAAAAGTTTGGCTAATATCTCTGCACTGTCAATGAGTATTAAATAGTGCAGCGGGGATGTATCGGAAACGACGACCATCACAGTTAGCCATCGAGCAGCTTGTGCAATGCCTCGGATTCAGCCTTAAATTCCTCAACAGACTGCAAATCTTCGATCACATGATATTGCTTCAAGAGTGCATCGGTTGCAAACCGGTCCAACCGCAAGACAGTTGATAATTCAACATGCGATAATTTCCCCAGGCGATACAATTCAACCATAGCGGCTTCCTTTGCCAGTAAATCCAAATTCGCCAAATCTTGCCGCAATTGCAATTCCAGTTCCGGTGGTAGATCAAAGGTTACTGACATGGATTATCTCCTGTTAATCGATTTCCGATATTCTATTATATCATCATAAACAATAACAATCGCACTTGTTTTTTCCCCTTAGCATTTCCCTTCCCCGCGTAATTCCACGCCCAATTGATAAATCTCTTCCGCGTCCAGCGTTAAATCATTCGCCGTGAACAGCTTGGCAATCGCCGCTTTGTGGATTTTCATTTTGGTCCCTCCCACGCCTAACGCCCCGTAGGTCGCCACGCCGTCCCGCTCGGTTCCGGCATCCGTGGGCGAGACCCCCGTCAGTCCCACGGGGGGGACAGCATTCAGGTCGATCGCCACCCGCAGGTCAGGGCATTGACGGCGGACGGACTCGGCCAGCATTTCCGCGCCGGGCGCCCCCGCGGCAATGATCCCTTGCGCGCCCGCAAGCGCAGGAAGAAGGTCCTCATGTGCTAGCGTGGCGACTGGCTCAAACTTTCCCCCCGGGACCCGCAATCGCAAATCCGTGCAAGTGCTGCTGGCCCGATTTAGCTGGCGCGACCCAACCCGCACAGTCGCCCCCGCCCCGGCGAGTAATCGCGCGACCCGTTGCCCCACCGGTCCCGTCCCGCCTAATACCAAAAAAACCGCATCCGCCAAATTCATATGCTTTTTTGCCGCTAGGACGGCCGCCGCCGCCGTGGTGTTGGAGCCGTTGGCGTCCAGCATGACCGAGACCCGCATCGGCCCAAAAAACGTCCGCTGCACCTGTCGAAAAAGCTCTTCCGCCGGAGCAACCTGACTGCCGCCAACAAAGATCGCGGTGTGCCGCAGCTTATCACCCCCCCGGGTAAAAATGCAGCCATAGACTAGTTCTGTTACCTGTGCGGGCGTGACCCCGCCATGACGAAACAACTGGGCCACCCCCGCATCCACCGCCACCACCCCATCAAAGACGCTGGGCTGGGGATCAGGATCCAGTTGCAACAGAATTTGGGCAGGACTCATAGGTGATACTGAAAATTTGGCGGTGGCGGCACGCGGCGATGGAAGGCCCAGGTGCGTGACATGTTAATACAGCATGATAAGGCAACAGCCGACGAATTGCCTCGCCGGCTGTGCATAATAACCAGGATTCATGGGACCGCGCTAGTTCATGAGACACTAAAATCCGCGGAAGGGGTGTTTGACGCTGTCTTTGCCAGCAATCATTTCCGCCGCGGTCGGCTTGCCACCCATGGCATTGACGATCGCCATTTTGGTGGCTTCGTAGTTGTAATCGTAGATTTTCTTGTCATCGGCCGCTTGGGGATGGATAAACACGCCACAAACAATGACCAGATCCTCGGCTTTGCTGGCGGGAATCACGTTATCCGCCACCGAATCGGCCACGGCCTTGGCCACGGCGGCCTGTGCGGGGCCAAACATTTGCACGGCTTGCTTCATCCCCTTGATTGTGACCTTAGTAATCATGACCGTGGCGGGTTTGACGGCCAAATTGGGGGTTAAAACCGCCAAGAGGTTGTTGTGGCCTTCGCTTTGGCGGGCCAAAGCATTGGCAAAGGCATTTCCCACCGGGCCATCCTTGCTGCCAATCAATAAGTCGATATGCGCGATCTCGTTTCCGTCGCCAGCCAGGGCTTCGCCCACAAACATGGACATGTTTTGTTACTCCCAAGGGAAAAAAGTCCAAAATAAATTTCGCTCACCCGGCTTATTTTTAGTCGATCTGACGGCAGTCCGATACCCCCCAAAGTTTTAGAAAAATGCCGAAAAATCGCCACGGATATGAGATTCTTATTTTTAAGCCAACCCAAAATCGTAACAAGAAAAAATCCAATTTCAAGGGCAAATGTTTTTTTTATCCTTTTGCGGAATTTCCCGGGTTGCAATGGTCTTTTGACCGGGTAAGGTGATTTCAGAGCTTGACCGGTAAAGTTCCCCCAGGTTGCCCTGATTGTGATTTGTCTCGGACGCGTTGCAAATCACCCCTTACCAAATCGGTGGTCCCTGAGGGAGCGGTGCAATCCGCTCAACAGCCAGTCTTGGTGTTTGATTGACGACGGAAAAATCCACCTCAATCACCCTGGCGGCTGAATGCTGTTGCACGTGGGTTCAGGATTCTTGTTTGGGGATTACAGCCAGCGCGATGACCGGTGATGTGGCATATGTGCATTGCCGTCGCCGTCATTAAACAAATTGTCTGGCCACAAAACTCGGTTGTCGTGCCTCGTCCGCACCTAGATGGCAACTATTTCCAGCAGTTTGTGATCCTCAGGGAATCGCCCAATTTGCAACTCCCTTGCCTAAGGGTTTTGCAGTGATCAGTTTCCTTTTCACTCACGGAGGCTTGTTGAGTATGTTTATGAACAAAGTAAGGTTTTTTTTGGCCAGCTTGGTACTCACACTTACCGTATCGGATGTGATGGCCCAAAACCGCTCTTCGCGGTCCTTTGGCCAGCGGCGTTCGGGCGTTACCTATAATATGCCCAAGGTCACCCGCACCGTGCCGCAATCCCAGGCCACGCCGCGATATTCGATGCCGGTGTATTCGGCTCCGGCGGTCAATACCAACGGGCAACGGGTGGTTTATTCGCAACCACGTCCCGCGACCAGCGTCAGCCAAGTCGTGCCGCATACTGTGGCAAAACCGGTAACCAGCAACCAAGTGATTTACAGCACGCCAAACTATGCAACCGGCACTGTAACATCGCGTCCGGCGACTTATTCCACGCCAATTGTGCTCAATTCCGCTCCCGCGATCCCTAATTATGGCGGCGATTCGGCCTATCAGGTCGTCTCCCTGGTTAATTCCCAGCGGGCCCGCTATGGATTGGCTCCCTTGAATATCGATGCGGGACTTATGAGTACGGCCAACGCCCATGCTAGCTGGATGGCCCGGTCCAACAGCATGCAGCATGGGCGGTATCCTGTGGCGGAGAATATCGCCATGGGCCAGCGTAGCCCCGGCGAGGCGATGAATAGCTGGATGAATAGCAGCGGCCATCGGGCAAATATTTTGGGGCGGTATTCGTCGATTGGCGTGGGCGTGGCGTATTCATCCGGGGGGCAAATGTTTTGGTGCCAGCAGTTTAGATAAATCTGTACGGAGCCAATAGCATTTGGCCGACAGACACACACGATGCGACAGCAATGAGTTATGCCCTCCCCAGACAGACTGGGGAGGGCTTTTTTATATGATGGGAAAGCAAGCAAAATCCCTGGGCGATGATCCACCATATCGCCAAATAACCAAGCGATAGCGGTATCTCTCTTTCTCTGAAAGAGGGCCGGTTGATGGATTCCTAACGCAAAGCGGTTGCGTCAACCGGTAATAACCGATTCATGCTGGGTGACTTTACAAAGTGCCAGCCCCGCAAGAAAGCGGATTAGCCCCGCCTATGGCTGCGACTGCACAAAAAAGGGCTTGCCCGTTTCGTCCTGCAATTCCAACTTGGGCTTACCATTGACGGTATTGAGAAAAATGCGGTTGGTCCCTTTGTCGTCGTTCACGGTGATTCCACAAAAATTAAGCTTGGGTTGCATTCCCAACAGGACTTGCTTTTTATAGGTGTCGTCGGCAAATACTCCGATGCCGGTTCCACCTTCTTTGCCAGCAAAGATCGAGATGCGGTGTTTGCCGTCTTCGTTATTGATAAAAAAGCCGTCACGGGTGATTTCCACGCGGGGGACATTGTTGGCGTCCCGCATGATAAACCCCGCCGCCTCGATCACTGGGGGTTTGGTGTCCCGGGCCGCCCCTAAAAACAGCGCCATTCCGGCAAGAACGGCAATTGACGCACCTCCCAGCTTTAGCCAGCGATTTTGTTGTTCTAGGCGGGCAATCCGGGCTGATAAGAGTGCGAGGGAATCGGGGGAATTGGACATGACGTGCTCCTAAAGAATGAAACGTGTGAAAGAAGTTGAAACAAGACGCTTTCGCCGCTAGAAAGCGAATCTTGGGCTGGTTGCGAGATTTTTTTGCCGAAATTTGAACCGTATGGGGCTAGCCTTCGGTTGCGTAGTCCCATGGGTTAAAGCATTTGTGGAGTTTTGGCATAGCGACTACATGTTAACTCCGGCACATGCTCATCTTCGTATTTTTCTATCAGGATACCAATCACTTCCATGAGGGACGCCAACGGATGGTGTTCGTCATTTCCGACTTCGTCGATGAGTTCGTCAAGCCAGGCGACTAAGCGGTGATATTCCATTGCGGTAAGTGGATAATTAAGCTGCATTGCCATTATTATAGCTTGACAAGACTATACGCGCCGATACTCCCCGCTTCTTCCCCCCGCTTTTTCCAATAACCTGATTTGGCCGATCTCCAGTTCCTTATCCACCGCTTTGCACATGTCATAAATCGTGAGCGCGGCCACGCTAACCGCCGTGAGGGCCTCCATCTCCACGCCCGTCTTGCCCGTGACGGTGACCGTAGCCCGAATTTCGAGTTGAGCAAATTCAGCCCCTCCATTGGTATCCCGCGTGGAATCCACGGTGGCCCGCGTGTCGTCAGCGGCCGCCGCGGCAACGGTCGTTTCCGCGGGTCGCAGCAACGCAAACTCAACCGACACGCTCTCTAGCGGCAAAATATGGCATAACGGGATCAGCCCCGCTGTTTGCTTGGCACCCATGATCCCTGCCAACCGCGCCACGGCCAGCACGTCCCCCTTGGCATGTTCCCCCGTGGCGATCATCCGCCACGTCGTCTCCCGCATCGTCACCACCCCCCCAGCCACCGCCCGCCGAGCGGTGACGGGCTTCTCACCCACGTTCACCATATGGGCGGAGCCAGAACTGTCAAAATGGGTAAGATCGGACATAAGGGCCAAGCATCGTATGAGGGTAAAGGAGAGACGATCCAGGGCGAATTGCATTCGCGTCAATTCGCCGCAATGAATGGTGATTTTTCACTGAGACCGAGTTTTCATTTTATCATCCAGCCACAAGCAATATCAACGTATTTGCTAGCAACATCGACCTCGTCCCAACCGGGCGCAATTGCTATGCTTGGCCTTGTTTTATATGCAAAAGAGACCTGGATTTTTGGGGACAGCCGCTCCTTTAACCGCGCGGCAATCAACGCATGGCCAACAACCGTCCCTGGGCGTTAGTAACCGGCGCGAGCAGCGGATTGGGCGTGGAATTTGCCCGGTTGCTGGTGACAGAAGGATATAACATCATTCTCAGCGCCCGGCGGCGGGAACGATTGCTGCAATTATGCGGCGAATTACAACAACGAGGTCCCTGTGAAGTACGGGTTATACCCGCTGATTTGGCATACGAGGGAGGAAGCCGCCAATTATGCGGCGCTGTCGACGCTTTGCAATTACCCGTGGAATTGTTGATTAACAATGCGGGATTTGGGGTGTTTGGGCCGTTTTTGCAGCAGTCCGCGCAGCAAATAGCCGAGATGATCGCTGTCAATGTAACTAGCGCGACGCAACTAGCCCGACACTTTGCCGAAGGAATGGCTCAGCGTGGATCGGGAGGGATTTTGCAAGTCTGTTCCTACGCCGGAGTGCAGCCGATCCCGCGTTATAGCGTGTATTCCGCATGCAAGGCATACGGCATCGCGCTTACGCAAGGGTTGCGATACGAATTTCGCAAACAAGGAGTGCGGGCCAGCGCGCTAGCGCCCGGATTTATGGATACTGAGTTTCACGAGGTGGCCCAACATGCCAAAACCCGCTGGATGCGGATGTTGACCCTGGATGCAAAGCTGGTCGCGCGCGCGGGCTTAAAGGGGTTGGCCCATAATCAACTGCTGATCACGCCGGGCTGGGCGTATACGCTGAATAACTTTGCGGCGCGGCTGCTGCCGCGCAGTTGGGGGGCGGCCATCTCCGCCCGCGTGGTGAAAAACAGCTAGCCCGCCACGTCAGCAAGGGACAACAGCATCAGCACCAAGTTGAATTCAAATACGATCTGAGATTTCAAATTTGAGATTGGATTTAGCCAAGGATACCTACGGATGTAACACAGATGAAGGACTTCCGTGCAAATCCGTATTACTAACCTTTCAAATCTTTACAACGTGTAAAGATCATTCGTTGATCAAGCATTAGTGGACCAAAGGCGTTTAATTCCCGCGGGCTAAAGGCCCGACCTATCCCAGCCTAGGGCAAGCGCAGCGTCGCCCTAGGTCAATGGAAATAAATGAATGGAAGCGCCAAAGGCCCGATTCAACCGCTGCGACAAACGAATTAAGCTAAAAATATTTTGGGTTTCGGGCTGAAGCCCGCTCCACGTTCCTCCGGTTCACCCAGATTTCCGCATGACCCTTAGCATGGAAGCTCCAGCATGAAAACACTGCTCAATAAACGTTGTTTGTTGACCGGCGCGGCCAGTGGAATCGGCCGGGCCTTTGCCCTGCAATTAGCCGCCAAAGGGGTACGACTGATTTTAGTGGACAAAGACCGGCAGGCGCTGGCGGAAGTCGCCACCGCCTGTCAGGCTACCGGTACAGAGGCGCTGCCGCTGGTTTGCGATTTGACGGATCGCGCGGCAATTTCCCGGCTGGTGACGGATGTGCGGCAACAGTGGGAAACGGTGGACCTGCTGATAAATAATGCCGGCGTGGCCTTTTATGGTCCGACCGAGACGATGTCCCAGGCGCAATGGGATTGGCTTTTGCAAATCAATTTGCTGGCTCCTATTCAAATCACCACGGCCCTGTTGCCGGGGATGCTGACCCTGCCCGAGGCTCATATCCTGAACGTTTGTAGTATTTCAGGCTTGGTGGCGGCGGGACGCTTTGCCGCCTATCACGTCAGCAAATTTGGGCTGGTTGGATATAGCGAAGCCCTGCGGGCCGAATATGTCCGCCGCGGCATCGGCGTCACGGCCCTGTGCCCCGGCCCCGTCACCACCAATTTGTACAATGCCGCCGTCAGTGGCCGCCCCGACCGGGCCGTTCCCAATCCGCCCAACTGGCTGTGTGCTACGCCCGAGACGGTCGCGGCAACCGGCATTCGTGCGATAGAACGTAATCAAGGAATGGTTTTGGTGACGTTGATGGCGCACGCGCTCTGGCGTGCCAAACGCTGGTTTCCCGGCGTGCTGGATTTTCTAAACCGAATCACCCGCAAAAAACATCGCCCATCTCCAACCGCGACCATCCAGACGAGCGCTTCATCGGCAACATTAGCTGGGCCGCATGCGATACCACCGGTCGAGACCACCGCCACATCCTCCCGCGCCGCGTAACGGGCAAATGAACCGCAGAGTGGAATTTACCGCCTCAATCACGGATAAGTACAAGTAATCCACAGCACACGGATCATGGAGATTTAACGAGATGTTCACTGATCTTTAGATATTCCCCTCAAGATCAGTCGTTCGATATTTATCTATAATCCCCTAAGCCCGTCCTTGGCTAAAATTCGCTGCGCCAGGGATAGGCACGGTGAAATAAAAAAACGCAATCAATTAATCCTTCCGTATCTTCCCTGCAAACAACGCCGCGAATATCCTCGCGCACCGCGTCATCGATGTTCCATCGTATTATGTGTGCCCCGTATCGCGGTGAATTCTCTAGCCCTTTGAAAAAATTGGATTTCAAAGGGCCCAAAGCGCATTGGGCATTTTCTAGCCCCCCGGATTCATCTTGGTAAACATTTCGCGTACCATCTTGATGGCGGCGGGGCCGACCAGCACCACAAAAATGCCGGGGAAAATAAAGATCACCAGCGGAAAGATCAGTTTTACCGCTGTTTTTGCCGCTTTTTCTTCGGCCAGTTGGCGGCGGCGGGTCCGCATCGAGTCGCTTTGCACGCGCAGCGCCTGCGCGACGCTAGAACCAAACTTGTCCGCTTGAATCAAGATCGCTGATAGCGCCCGCAGATCATCCACGCCGGTCCGCATCCCCAATTCGTGCAGCACTTCGCTGCGGGCCCGGCCCATTTGCAATTGCAAATTGCACAGTTGCAACTCGCCGCAAATCACGGGGGCGACCTTTTTTAGTTCTTCACTGACGCGGCGCATCCCCTGATCCAGGCCCAACCCCGCTTCCACGCAAACCACCAGCAGGTCCAGCGCGTCCGGCAAGGTCAAAAAGATTTGTTGCTGGCGGCTCCGTTTAATGAACCAGATGCAAATATCGGGCAAATAAAACAGAAAGCCGATGGAAAGCACCGTCGCCGTCAATGCTGTCTGGTCAAACCCCCGGATCAACAGGATCGGCCCCCCGGCAAAAAAGAAACCCGCGATCAAACCGGCAAACTTGAGGCCCAAAAACGTATTGACCGCTCCTTCGTGGCGAAAACCGGCCATCGAGAGCCGCAGCCGCAATTTGCTGGTCTCGAGTTCAGTCTTGGGTTGGAGCGGCGCGGCCAGGGCGTTGGTTTTTTCCAGGACTTTACTGATCGCGTCATTTTTCTTGGTGCGAACTTCTTCGCGCTTGCGGCGCAGCATGGGGTCCTTAAATTCGTCCAGCCGTTCCCCCGCGCGTTTATTATCGCCCGAGAAATATTCGACCGCCCAAAACGCCCCGACGGCAAACAGTCCAAAGACCGCCCAAGGGAGGATGGTGGCAAAATCGATGGTAGAGGCAAAAAGTTCGGTCACGGGTTACACCTGGATATTGACGATTTTACGAATGACCAATGCGCCCAAGAGCTGCATAAAAATGCCGCCGGCCAGCATTTGCTTGCCCAAGGGATCGGTGAACAAGACGTTAAGGTAATCGGGGTTCAGGCGGTACACGGCGACAAATAGCGCCGGGGGGAGAGCCAAGAGGACGATCCCCGACAGGCGGCCTTCGCCGGTAAGGGCCTGGACCTGGCCCCAGATTTGAAAGCGTTCGCGGATTAAGTCGCCGATTTTGTCGAGAATTTCGGCCAAGTCGCCGCCGGTTTGGCGCTGTAAAATCACCGCCGTGGCAAAAAATTTCAGATCCAGGTTGGGGACGCGGGAGGTCATATTGTTGAGGGCCTCTTCCAGCGTGATACCCAGATTTTGTTCCTCAAACACCTTTTTAAATTCACCGGCGATTGGTTCGGACATTTCCTCGGCCACCAGGTTGCATCCCGCGCCGATGCTGTGTCCGGAACGCAGGGCCCGGCCGATCAGTTCGAGCGCGTCGGGAAGTTGCTTGCCAAAGGCGGCAAATCGGCGGCTGCGCATGAACAACACATATAGCAGCGGAAACGTGGCGGAGAGCAGCCCCACCAACAGGGCAATCCCCGCGTGCAGCCGCAGCGTGGTGATCGTCAGCATGCCGGCCCCCGCGCAACCGGCGGTGATCAGCATGAATTTGAGCGGCGTCAAATTTATGGCCGCTTGATCAAACAGCAATTGCAAATTGAGGTAACGGGCGATCGCGTCGGACAGCGAATTTGCTGAAATATCCAGCGGTTGCAGCAAGACGCTTTGCTTGGCCAACAGATCGCCGCGGGGGGCATTTTTGGAGAGGGTCAATTGGGCCAGGCGACTTTCCATGGCCTCTTCGGTCCCGCCGCGCAGCCACAAAGCCAGGCCCCCGACCAGGGCGGCGACGCCAAAAAAAGCGGCAATTGGAATTAAAATGGACATCATGGGCAATGGTATTTCTCTTTTGCGGGCCAAAGGCCCGACCGATCCCAGCCTAGGGCATACGCAGCGTTCCCCTAGGTAAAAAAACGTCACATTATTGGCAGGGCCAACGGCCCGTTCAATCATGTTGACCCTGTTCAACCTGCCTCAAAAAAATCCTGTATTTGTGGGCTCAAGCCCGCACTAGTTTGGGTGACGGAACTTGCTAAAAAGTTCCGGGTGTTTCTTGCGTCCTCGGAATTCTGGCGAATTCCGCTACGAAAGTTTAATCATCACGCAGCATGACGCGTTGGCGGAACGCGCTGGCGGGCAAGCGCACGCCGCTTTGTTCCAGTCGATCCATAAACGTCGGCCGCACGCCGGTGGCTTCGAACCGGCCGATCGCCCGGCCTTGCTCGTCCACGCCTTCCTGGTGGTAATGGTAAATGTCCTGCATGACCACCGTGTCCTGCTCCATCCCGACAATCTCGGTGATGTGGGTGATCCGGCGCTTTCCCCCCTGGATGCGGTTGGCCTGAATGATCAAGTCGACCGCGCTGGCAATTTGTGAACGCATGGCCTTTAACGGCAATTCAAATCCGGCCATGGTGATCATGGTTTCGATACGTGCCACCGCGTCGCGGGGGGTGTTGGCGTGAATCGTGGTCATGGAACCTTCGTGGCCGGTATTCATGGCCTGCAGCATGTCCAGGGTCTCGGCCCCGCGACACTCGCCAATGATGATCCGTTCGGGCCGCATCCGCAGTGCGTTCCGCACCAAGTCGGTGGCGGTGATCGCCCCTTTGCCTTCAATATTTGGCGGGCGGGTTTCCAGCCGAACCACGTGATCCTGTTGCAATTGCAACTCGGCCGCGTCCTCGATCGTAATCACGCGGTCGGTGTGTGGAATAAAGCTAGACAGGGTGTTCAGCAGCGTCGTTTTACCAGAGCCGGTCCCTCCCGCGATAATAATGTTCAGGCGGGCCTTGATCGCCCCTTCCAGCAACATCACCATTTCCGGGGTAAAGGCCTTAAAATTTAGCAAGTCCTCCAGCTTGAGGGGATTCGACCCAAAGCGCCGAATCGACACGCTGGCCCCATCCAACGCCAACGGAGGAATAATCGCGTTCACGCGCGAGCCGTCCGGCAACCGGGCGTCAACCATCGGGCAGACTTCGTCCACACGTCGGCCCACGCGCGAGACGATCCGATCGATAATTTGCAGCAAATGCTGGTTATCGCGGAACTGGACGGGGGATTTTTCCATTTTTCCCCGGCGTTCCACATAAATGTTTTTCGGCCCGTTGATCATAATATCGCTGATGGTGTTGTCCTTGAGGATCAACTCCAGCGGGCCCAGGCCAAATGTTTCGTCCAACACTTCGTCCACGAGCTTGTCGCGTTCGACGCGATTCAGCATGGTGTCTTCGGAATCGCACAAATGCTCCACCACCAGGCGGATCTCGCGCCGCAGGACATCTCCCTCTAAATCGCCAATCTTTGTCAGATCCAGCTTGTCCACCAACTTGGAATGGATTCGCCGTTTTAACAGGTCAAACTCGACAGCACCGCTCTTTTCACCAGGGCGCGTGGGCAGGGGAGATTGTTTAACAGGAGGCATAAGTTACTCGCATCCGGGATAAAAACTCAGCAATCAATCATCGGTGGCAAACTTTCGCCTGGGGCGGGTCGCTGACCCCACCCCCCCAGGCCACTCGCGCGCACATTCCGCGCGCAAGCCGGTTTTTTGCTAAGCAAGTCTAGGTCACGATTTTTGGCAAGTGTGGCAAAAAGCGTACGAATGCCGGGCAGGGAAGAGCTTTTTGAAAAATCGGTGGATTTTTTATTTATCAACCGTGAGAACTCCGGATACTCTTACCGGATCTTATTACCTGCAAAGAACTTAGAACGTTTACAGCATGATGAGTTGCTTAGGAATAACGATCATTTCCATGCAGCTTTCATGCTTAAATAGTCCATTAAGCGTCACGCCAAGTTGCTTCATCGAGGTGTGGTAACGGATTTATTACGTTTATAGGGGCAATAATATTGTCAAGCGACAGTAATGTTTTTAATGTTCACTTCCCCCCTACCCTCCCTTTTTGCCGGCAAACATGGGCAGCCACTTCCCCAGGGTGCTGGTTGGCTTGGCGGCATCGGTGGCGGGCTTTGGCTCTCCCCCTAGTTGCTCGCTCAATTTCACGATACTTTGCGAGAGCGCCGTCCGCGGCGCATGCTCGATGAGCGGCACGCCGTTGTTTCGCACTTCGACCATGGTGCGATAATCGTTGGGTATCTGCCAAAAGATTTCCCGGCCAATAGTTTCTTGGGCTTTTTTCAGGCTGATTTGGCCGTTATCCAACCCCGCGCGGTTGACCACCACGCGCAGTTTGTCCTTAAGTTTGGGATCCTCGTTAAAGGACATCATCAAGCGGACGACATTCCGCAGGCAGGGCAAATCCATTTGCGTGACCAACAGCACATGGTTGGCGGTCTCCATGGCCAGCATATCGATTTCGCTATAGCTCTTGCTCAGGTCCAAGATCATATGCGTAAAAGTGGCCTTGAGCAGGCCAAACACCCGCTGCATGTCATCCAGTCCGATATGCCGCGAATCCTCTAACTGGACGGGCCGGGGCAAAAGATACAAGCCCGATGAATGTTTGGTCAATGAGCGCTTGAGCAGCGCAAAATCCAGCCGAGCCACATTTTGCGAGACGTCGGCCAGGGTATAGTCGGGAATCGTATCTAAAAAGACGTCGGCATCCCCCAGGCACAGGTCCAAATCAACCAGCACCACGCTATTTCTTTGGTCGGAAGCGAGAATACAGCCCAGGTTAACGGCCAGGCTGGTGGTGCCGACTCCGCCGGTGGCACCGGCGACGGCGGTCACGACGCAGCCGGTTCGCTTGGCATCCCCTTTGCCGCCGCGGCGATCGCCGATGCGTTCCAGCGCGTTAATCAGGTCTTCCAGCTTGAGCGGTTTAGTCAGGTACTCTTTTGCTCCGGCCCGCATGGCCCGCAAAATGAGAGCCCCGTCCGAAGAGCTGCTGACCACCAGAATGCTGCATTCGGGAGAGTTCGCGGTGACTTGCTCTAGCAGCTTTAGCGATTTTTCTTGGTCGCTATCCAGTGCCACAATCCCGATGTCCGGGTGGGTTTGGGCGACCACGTCCGCAAAAAATTCATAGCGCGAGCATTCTGCTTCCAGCCAGACTTTATCCAAGCCGAGCAGTGTCGATTTTAGCGAATCGCGGGACGAGTCGCTGGGGTCAACAATCGCAATCCGCTGGACGTTGCTCATGGTTCTTTCGGGGAAACTTCAGGGGAAGCGCAGCGTGTGTTCAACTTTAGCTTGAAAACCGCCTACCCGCTCTGCCACGGTGGATTGCAGGTAACCGCAAACTTCCACTTTCTGCCCCGAAAATCGTTATATTCGCGCTCGCTAGAGATGGGTCGTGATGTGCTTTCGCGGCTTTAAAGCCCATTCCCGATCCTGCCTGCCATCCCTTCATCCTTATCTTCGCTGTTCCACCTGCGGGACTTGATGTGGAACGCAAATATGCCAATGTTTAACGGTTAATTCGCCATTCCCAGCGAATGAGCAGGGGGTCGCGCCCGCTGCGCCACCCCCGCCTCCATCCCGCAAGCCTTACTAGGTCCCCGACCGTGCTATTCGTCATAACCAATAGGACCGATCAAGCCGCCACTATTAGAACCAGGTCGAGTGGTAGGCGCGGCCGAACGACCAGGAACCGCCCGCGTACCGATCAGCTCTCCCCGCGCGGCTTCCGCCGGACGAACCGGACGACTGGCGGTTTGGGGCACTCCGTTGGCTGGTGTCGCGAGGTACGGGGATGATGGCACATTTCCCACGCCCCGGACGGCCGAGCTAGTCCCCGGCGGCAAATCCTCCGCTTTGGTGGAAGGCGCGACTGTCGGCCCGCTGGGCATGCCCGGCAAAATCACCTGATTGGTCGTCGGTTGCAAAAATTGCCCGTCATCACAATTCGAACCAGGAGCGCATGGCCCACAGTTGGGGACTTCCATGTAACCGCGGAAGTAAAAGTCGCAATCAGCCGGACTAGTGCTGCTCATACCGGGACCACAGGGGGGAACTTCGCTGGCGTCCACACCGTTGACAAATTGGGGCGTGACCAAAATCAACAACTCGACCTCGTTGATTTCCTCGGCATTGCGGCGGAACGGCACGCCCAAATAGGGCAGGTCGGCCAGCCAGGGGATCCCGCGACTGTCGGATTCGACGCGGCTTTGGACCAAACCGGCCAGGGCCAGGGTTTGACCCGCTTTCATTTCCACGCCGGTGTCGACTTCGCGGACCCGCAGGCCCGGGACGGTGGTGCCATTGATCGTGACGCTACGGGTGGAGTCGATTTCGCTGATTCGGGGGCGGACTTCCAGGCGGATCGTGCCGTTCCCCAGCACAATCGGGACAAAGTCCACCTGGGTGCCATATTTCTTATACTGGATCGACACCGTCCCCAAGCTTTGCGGTACTAACACGGGAAACTCGCCACCCGCGTTAAAAAATGCGGGGCGACCACTTACCGTGATCAATGTCGGTTCGGCCAGCACCTTGATCAGCTTGTATTGCCGCAAGGCCTGTAAGAAGGCGAAAAAGCTGTTATTTCCATCCACAAAGCCAAACCGGATCGTGTCCCCCGCGGCGGTGGCGGTGCCGGCCTGGGCGGCGGTGGCACTGATCAGCCCGCTCACGCCCGACACCACAAAGTCCGAACCATTGGAAAACGACCAATCCATGCCCAGGGTCCGCAGCTTGGTGCGGCTGACTTCCATAACTTTGACATGGAGGGCGATTTGCTGGACGCCGCCGACGGTGATATTGGGGATGACCTTGGGATAGTAATCCTCGGCGATGCGGATGATCCCGCTCACTTGTTCCTGGCTATCGACAAAGCCGGTCAGGATGACGCTATTGGCGATGGGACGGACGCGAATGCTGGAATTGGGGTACTGCTGGGCGAGAACTTGTTCCAACTCGCGGGCATCGCCGTAAATAATCACATCCAGCGTGGTGATGTTGTTGGATTCGTCCCACAGATTGACCTGGGTCACGCCCGGTTTTTTGGCAAAAATTTGCACTTCGTTCGGCGAGAGCGGGGTCAGATCCAGCAGGTCTTTATTATTGACCTGGGCGCGGGGGATTTTTTGATCCAGCTTGACAATGCGGCTGGTGTTGGCCGTCATTTCCAGCTTTTCGCTGGCGGCGCGAATCTTGTGGACGACATTCGCGGGGGCCGCTTCGCCAAACGAGGGGGGCAGGGCCGCGATTTGCTCTTGCGGGCCGACAGCGCCGGTCGCGCCGGTCAACTGTTGGGCCGGGGCCGATGGACCAACCATCCCGGCTAACGACCAAGCCGCCGCCTGGCAGAGTAAAAACTGAAATTTCCAGGCGCGCAACCGCGCAAAGATGCGAGTGACCATCCGTGGTTCCTTGCGTTAGCTGTTACGGGACAAGCAAACGGCACTATCACTGGCGGGCATCCTCCTGACGCACCGCGTTCCACCGCGTAGCGGAATTCGCTAGAATTCCGACACTACAGGCTCAACGTGCTCAAATCCAGGGTTTTATCCGCACCGTTCGTCGCGGGAGCCGCGGGCGTGTGCGTCGTGACCGGAGAATTCAAGCTGGCGGGCGCGGTCGGGAGGGAGCGCTGAGCTCCCGCTCCGAAACCAGTGCCCGTTTGATTATTTTGCCACTTGGCATTCGGTTCCTTGGCTTTGCTAAACTCCACCGCCCGCTCTTGGGATCCTTCGAGGATCGTCATGCGAAACGTGTCAAATGGCAAGGCCGGCGCGGGGGCGGACGGGTTGTCGTTGCCGTGGGCTTCCTTGGCGGAGTCGCGCAGGGCGCTCAAAAAGGAGCTTCCCACATCGGACAATTTGGACAACGTGTTGGTGGCCATATTTTTCTGCTCGGTCTGTTCGTCATTGGAACGATTGCCGGTTCCGCGCAAAATGTCCTGCAATTTGGCAATGTCAAAGTCCTGCCCGCTGACGGTCTCTTCATTTTCGGGACGGAGCGATAATTTCAACTTGCCCCGTTCCTGGGCAAAGCCCAAAATCGTGGCTTGTTCGGGAGTGACCAGCAAGGACACATTTTTGACGGCGGAGTTGGTTTCGTCGGTTTCATTGCCGTTGTTCCAGACGCCGTTCACCGCAAAGACTTTGACATTGTACAAAATGGTTTTGGCCACGGATTCCTGGTTGGGACCGGTGCTGGAATAATAAAACGTGACATCCACGCGGTTTTCCGCCTCGATCAGGCCCACGCCACTGACATTGTCCGCCATGATGGTAAAGACGCGAAATCCGGAGGGGATTTTGCGGGCGACCATGCGGTCCTCGGACTTAAAGCGATCGGCCAAGAGCACTTCCCCCGGATAGACATTGGACCGGAGGGGCAGGTTGGCCTTGACGATTTCGTCAATCGATTTGTAAGCCCCCTTGGGTATCGTTAACTTGGTGCGCGGTTCCAGTTTGATCTGGTCGGGCTTGATCTTATCGCCAATTTTGATTTCCTTGACCGCGACCACCACCTCCTCGGTCTCCAGGACGGGAACGTCCGGCAGGCGGTTGTTTTGGATGACCTGGCTGATGCCGATGGAGGCAATCAAGCCGCAACCCAAGGCCAAGAGCAAAAGTACGATTGATTTGGTACGCATGGGAAAATTGCCGTCTGAATACTAAGCGGAAAAAATCCGGCTCCATCCTACAAAGTAAAAATCCTAAAACAATTCCGCGGACTGCCCGTTACTGGACGGTCTCGCGGCGCATCACCGCCGACGATGAGAGGGTTTTCCCCCCCAAAAACAACGGCGACGGCAGCCAACTAACCTGGTTAAACGGGATCGACACGGTCACGGTCACGGGAGCACCATAAGCCGCGCTGCTGGGCGGGTTGGGGGTGACGGTGACGGTGGCGGTCGTGATCGAGCCGCTGGCCAGGTAATTGTTAACCGTGGTTTGCACGGCGGCGGTGGTGGCTCCATCCAACACGGCGCGGCGGGCTCCCTCGCGGGAGGCATTGGTGATGAGTTGTTGCACCATCACCATCCGTCCATATTCGATAATGCCAAACACCAACAAAAAGAAGACCGGCGCCACGACGGCGAATTCAACGACGGCGGCCCCCCGTCGATTTCTTCGGCACGAACGGCAGAGCTTCTCCACCTGTATCGGCCCGCGGGGGGCTAAGTCGGCGGAATTTTTTTCTTGCCCGTCCCGCGACACTGGTTGGTTTTTCATGCTAGCAAGCTGGTTCATACTAACATCCCCGCCCAAAAGAAGTACATGATCGAGCCAATAGCGATTGGAATGCCGTACGGCAGCAAAAACATTCGCGGTTTGCGTTCAGCCGCAATCGCGGCCAACTCCCCTGGTTTGCCAATGGTCATGATCTCGTGCAGGATCATAAAAAATTGATTCTTGTGCTTGCCCCAGGCGTGCCGCGATAGCACCATCAGCACGGCCAGCACCCCGCCAATGACCGCCGACCAGCAAAAGGCGTAAAACGTGTGCGTTCCCCCCACCCAGGCCCCGACGCCTGCCAGCAATTTTACATCTCCGGCCCCCATGCCGCCGATGGCATACGCCGGCAACAACAGCCCCAGTCCCACCGCCGTGCCGGTCAGGCTGAGCAATAGGCCCTGGTACCACAGTTGCTCCCCGGATCCCCAGAGCGGCTGCAGCGCGCAATACACCCAGCCGCTGATGATCATGGGAAACGTGATCCAATTTGGCACTCGCAGTTCCTTGCCATCAATCCAGGCAGCGACAATCAACGTGATCGTGACAAACCACACGGGCCAATTGGTAACCAGCGCTGTTCCCAGTGTCTGAAAATCCATGAGTCTCACCTGCTGTCGGATGTAATGCAAAAGGTAATTGTCCCCCGGGCAATCCCGGAGGTTCCCGGAAGGCCTGGCGGTCCGGGGAGGCAACCCCCGTCGGAAAAGCCAGTTTTCCGCCGCCACGCCGACCCGTGCCCGACAACCCTAGCTTACATCCGGCCACAAGAGTCCATTTTTTTGCGAAAATCTTTTTTCGTCGGCGGATCCGCCCGCCGGGCAAAAAAATTTTTCCCTGAGCGCATGGCAAACCTCGCCCGAACGTACGGCATCCTCCGCCTGTGCGGAGAAATCCGTGCGACCGCGCGAGGCAGCGCCGCCCCGAAAAAAACCCGCCCCACCCCAAGATCGCGTCGGGGGGGAACACCACCGACGCGATCTGGCGAGGGCACACCACAACTTAGGACTTAGCTAGCGATCGAGTTCGCCACGTTGGTAAACGTGGTATTCGCGTTCGTACCGATCGAGTTAATCGCCGTCAAGCAGACGATCACGATCAGGGCCAACATCACCGCGTATTCCACGGCGGTCGGGCCATCTTCACTCTTCAAAAATTTCTTCACGTTCAAAAACAGATTCTGCATGTGGTCCTCCCTCGGTGACAACACCGCGGCACACCCGCGACCCTGCCGCCGAAAAACAAAAAATTGCCAAGGTTCATCCGCGGACGCGAGGTCATGCCAGCATGCCTCGTCGGCCTGTGTCGCCGCGAAAAAACCAACATGATTGTGGAACCCCGGCACCATCGCTCGTTGGCCGGATTTTAACCAGTGGCGATTTGCCACCGCTCAAACCCGTTTAGCTCCGGATTAAAAATCCGTCGCCCACCCTTTCGGTAACCCAGCCGCCCGCAAAGGTTGTTCGCGGGCCTTGGGCTTTGCGTCTCCGCCTGACGGCGGATTTGCCTTTATCGAGGATGTCACCCGGCCCCCACAGGCCTAAGTACTTCTTGCGCGACCGGCGATTCGCTACGAAAGACAAGTTCTCGCGATCAACCGGACCCGCTTTACCACAACCCAAAGGTCGTGTTCGGAAGGGGATTTGCATCCGCCGCTCCGTCTCTACCAAACCCTAGGTCGAATTTGTCCGCTGTCAAATTCGGGCAATTAGAAAAACTTGAGGAATTCCCAAAAAAATTCCGAAAAGATAAACCTCCCGGGGAAAGCGGATCGCCATTCCCCATCCCTCCCCCGCATAATCCCTACAATGAGCGCGGGCTGATAAAGCTATGACCCCGGCGCGGGCCGCAGGGGGCTGTCATGTTCCGGTTGTTTTTCCACAAACCTCCCTCCGCCGCGCGTCAAATATCGCACCGGCCACTCCACCCACCACCGCTCTTCGCCGATTCGCAGCGCAAATTCCGTTCGCTGGCCTTGTTGAAACTCTTTGGCCATGCGCTCCTTGCGCAATTGTTCTGTCACGCGATACGTGGGATGGGCCAGTCCCCCCGTCAGCCAAAAACTTCCCACAAAGAATATTGAAAAGCTAACCAGTAACACCCCCGCCTGCGTCCACGCCCAGCCATACGCGCCCGTGCGCGATAAGATGAGCGCAAAGAGCACCGCGATCGGCGCCACCCCCCAGAGGCCGTAGCGTTCATAGCCTGGGGTAAGTGATTCCGGCCCCGCCACAAATAACAGCGACACCCAACCCGCCAGCGTGCCGTGGGCAATCTCTCGAATCCATGGGTCAACGCTATCGGCGGGAGGGATTGTAGGAATTGAATCGCTAGTGTGGCCATTCGCCGTTGCGGAGTTCCTAATTAACACCACATAGCGCCATACAATCACCACCGTAGGCAGCAAAGTTGTCGCCAGGACCGCGCTCAACCAGGGGTAATCCCGCTCATAACTCCACGAGATCGACTCATAAACACTGGCGCCGGAAAAGATTCCCACCACATCGCCCAGAAAAATACCTAGCGAGGGTAGCCCCAAGCGCGATTGGGCAAAAGCTCCCCAATCTGCCGGATAACCGGCCCGCGCCCAACCAAGTACCCAGGCGGCGCACAATCCGCCGCCAAACAGGCCGAATTTAAGCAATGTTTGGGTTTTGTCGGAGACACCCTGCCAGACTAGCGGCCAGCAAAGGCAGATAGCCACCGGCGCTAAAAACAGATTTGTGGGATGCACCCAGAGGGCACAAAAACCCGCGGTCGTCGTGAGCGCTAACGCGTATCTGGGATAAAGTTTTCCCCGCCGCGCGGCCAGCGGGATATATAACACGGGCAAACAAAACAGCACCGACTGGGAGCAATCCCACGCCAAGCGGCTATAAGCCAGCATCACCGGCAAAACCGCTAAAACCAGCGTGGTAATCTCGGCCAATGTTCTTCCTAACGCCCAACGAGCCAGCCAGTAATTGACAACTAGCGTTAATAAGCCACAGATCAGCCCCGGCGCGCGCAATTTGGCAAAGGATGGCTCTCCCCACAACTCCAACAGCACCCGCGGACCCATCCAAAACGGGTTCCACACATTTCCCGTGGGTGTGCGGTATTCCACATCCGGTTGGGGGCTATTTTTTGTAAGGTGCGTGGTGGGGGTGGTTTGGAGATTGTTCCCCGAGGCAATCAAAAGCTGCGCCTGCACGCCGTACCAGGCCTCGTCGGCGTTGATGCCCGGCCACGTATCAAATCGCCAAGTCCGCAGAATAATCGACAGTATCAGTACCACCAGCGCGGCCCAACTGAAATGCCGCGCAATCCGTCCCTGTGCCGGAGAATGCGGCGGCAAGTTCGCGTCATTCGCGCTGGTGGAGTCAACAAAAGTATTCACGGCAAAAGCCAAACGGCGAAAAAATGCGCTTTTCCAGGATCCGGCGGATTATTGACAAAATACGTCGCACACCCGCCACAGGACTTAGAAAAAGCTAGCTTTTTTTAACCCCGGGGTCGGGAGTCTGACGCGGTGAAAGCGCATTTGGCTAGTAGGCTTGCCCTCGGAAGTCTCCCATCCCCCTTGGACTGATAGCCACAAGTGTACTCTTCGTCACGAGCTAAAGTCCGTACTACATGGCTAAAGCCCGCATTATCATTAAATCGCAAGCGCCGTATGGATTGGATCAACACCAGTAGCGAATTTCTGGCTCAGCAAATCCCCTGCGGCTATGAACGAGATAGCCAGCCGCAAACCGAGCCTACCGCCGTCGCGGCGCTCGCGCTACTGGCCCTGGATCAATCAGCAAACCCGCGTCGGTTCACCACCCCCATCCAATCCGCCCGCGCCTGGCTGGCCCAAACGCAAAACACCGATGGCAGCCTAGGCCCAAACCGCGACCACGCTATCCCTGGTTGGCCCACCACCTGGGCGTTAATCGTCGAAGCCGCGGCGACGGAGCTACCCCCCGCCCCATCTTCTCTGGATGTTGGACAGGGGTTGGATTGGCTCTTGGGAACAAAGGGGATGACCATGCCGCGCAGCCAGGGGGGGCATGCGGAGCTTTCCGTATTGCACGATGTGGAGTTAGTCGGCTGGCCCTGGGTGACAGGGACCCATACATGGCTCGAGCCGACTTGCTTAGCCATTTTGGCTTTGAAAGCGCATGGCCTGGGGCGACATCCCCGCGTACGCGAAGGGGTGACGGTCCTCTTTGATCGGATCTTGCCGGCGGGGGGGTGCAATTACGGCAACACGGTCGTGCTGGGGCAGGAGCTGCGGGCGCATGTGCAACCGACGGGATTGTTGCTGTTGGCACTGGCGCATGAAGCGGATTGGCCCCTTGGTCCGTCGGCGATGGGTTCATTCTTATGCCCTGGATATCGTTGCGACGGGGGGGAGATAAAATTGCCCGCACCGGTCGCTGATTCCGCCGCCGCCTATAAACGGCAAACACAACTAAAAAAATCACTTGCCTGGCTCCTTAGCGAGTTGGGAACGGATTCGACCGCCGCCTCACTCAGCTATGGGCTATTGGGGCTTGCCGCGCAAGGCATTCGCCCGCGATATGCCGTGGACTGGTTGGAAAAATCGGCCCAGCGTGTCTGGCAAGGGGACCGATCTCCCTATCGATTGGCATTATTACTGTATGCCGCCGCGCGACTGCGGCAGTTGCCGGTGACGATCCCTCCCACAGCCGAGTCGCCCGCGAATCATGCGGCAAAATCCAATCCGCCCGAACGTGCTGCGCGCGGGTTGGCAATCGTGAATTGGCATGCGGGGAAGCTGGCAACCGTGGGGGGCGCGCCATGACAATCCCTGATTTGTCCAAGCCTCAGGCCATTTCTCCCACCAACGGCACGAATGCGCCAGCATCCGAAAATAATTCTTTTGACCGCCGCACGCTGTTGATGTCCAGTGGCGCGGTCCTGTTGGCCGGCGCTGCCTATTTTGGCGTGAAAGAGTATCTTTCGCCCACGGCACGGGTGTTTATCGCCCGGGGACAGCGGTACGATGGCCCGCTGGTCCAGACCATTGCCGACGGTCTGATCGCCACGGGAATCGATACCGCGTGGCTGCGCGGCAAGAATGTCCTGCTCAAGCCCAATCTGGTCGAACCGACGCGCCGCGCGCCGCATCTCACCACGCATCCCAGCGTGGTGGTCGCCACGGCCGAGGTCTTTACCCGCTGGGGGGCCGTTGTCACCGTGGGCGAGGCTCCTGGACATGTCCGCGATACCGAAATGGCCCTGGCGGAATCGCAACTTGGCCCCGCCTTGGCCTCCGCGAAAATTCCCTTCGCCGACCTGAATTATCAAACGACCGCTTGGCTTCCAAATCACGGTAAAACCTGCAAGCTGGATGGCTTTCACTTTCCCCAAGCCGTGGTCCAGGCCGATCTGATTGTTTCGCTGCCAAAGCTCAAAACGCATCATTGGGCGGGAATAACCGCCGCCATGAAAAACATGTATGGCACGATCCCCGGCATTCGCTATGGCTGGCCCAAGAATGTGCTGCATTACAACGGCATCCCCCAGACCGTGCATGATATCAATGCCAGCCTGCCAAATACCATCACCGTGGTGGATGCGATCACTTGCATGGAGGGGGACGGCCCGATCATGGGCACGCCCAAGCAACTGGGATTGATCCTGGTTGGCACCAATCCCACCGCCGTTGATGCCACCGCGGCGCGGATCATGGGCCTGCGTCCCGAAGGGGTCAGTTACCTGCAACTAGCGGCGGGAAAGTTGGGGCCTATCGCCCAGCGACATATCGAACAGCGCGGGGAATCCTGGCAAGAACTGGTTAGCCCGTTTGAAATCTTAGACGTGCCGCATTTGCGCAGCTTACGGGATAAGCCGGGCGTATTTGTGACGTGAGTGGGTTTTTGGTTGCTGGTTTTTTGTATTTAGGCGACGAAATCAGCCGCAGGGCGCTAGCCCACGGTTCATACGACAACCGGACGCTAGCGCGTCGCGGCTGTGGTTGGTGAACTGTAGGAGGCGACTCCGTCGCCGAAAGTGTGGCGGGGGCCGGATATTGGGAGGAAATGCAAGAGCAGGAGCCACTTTTCTCTGGCTCCTTGCCAAGCAGGGGTGCGAAGGTGCAAGGGTGCCGGGGCGAGGCATATTGCTTTATCCCTTCGCCATAAACAACTCGTAAGAATCCAATTCGTAATTCTTAATTTGTAATTCGTAATTGACATGCAACTCCTCCCCTCACCTTCTGCTCCTTCCCTTCCCGCTCCGGAATGGCACGGTGGCTTAGCGGAGATTCACCCTGCTGTTGAGCAACTGAATGCCACCAAATCACCGGTTCCCACAAGCGCGCCGCAAAAACCTTCCTGGTTCCGCCGCTGGTCGGGGGGAATAGTCCTATCGTGGTTGCTGTTAGTGGTACTAGGGGGTGCGCTGCGTCTGCTGCCATTGCATGATGACCTTTTGGCGTATCATTTTCCCCTCCGGCATTTTTATCAGCAATGTTTAATTAATAACGTTGATTGGCAGTGGTGCCCCGCCCTGTTTGCCGGCTACTATCTGCATGGCGAGGGGCAAATCGGCGGCGATCACCCGCTGCACCAGTTCCTCTATCGGCTGCTCCCCCTGCAATGGGCGTTTAGCGTCGAAATGTGGTGGCCGTATCTGGCCATCGTTTCTGGCACGTATGTTTGGTTGCGGCAACTGCGCTTGGGTGTGCGGGCATCCGCCTGGGGAGCGTTAACACTGGCGGGTTGTGGCTGCTTGACATTGCGCATTGTTCATATGAACGCCACGCAGGTCATCGCGCACTTTCCGTGGCTGTTGGCATGTCAGGCCGCGTGGCTACGGTCATTGCGCAATAGTGCGCGCCCCCTGGCCGCCCCGCCGCGCACTTGGTTATTGAGTCCGCAGGCCTTATTGGCAGCGATAGCTCTCTTGACCGGTTCGCAGTTGCTCTTGGGTTATCCCCAATATGTCATTTATTCGCTAATTGTCGAAGGAATTTCGCTCGTGTGGCTGGGACGGCGATTCGCCAGTGGTTCCAGAATAAAACTGTGGAAAATCTACAGTGCTTACGCCGCGGCCAAGCTGTTGGGCCTGCTGATCGGTGCCGCGCAGGTCCTGCCCACCTTGGATTATTTACTCGCTTCCGAGCGCGCCACCTGGACGGCGGCGGACGCGCTAAATGGTTCGTGGCATCCGCTGAATGTGGTGCAACTGATCGCCCCCTATCTGCTGACCACGCGCGTCGTGGGACAAAACACCCACGAGCTGACCAGTTATCTAGGCGTGATCCCGCTGTTTCTGGCTGTGACGGGAATCTGGTGCGGCGGGACAAATCGTGCGACGCGCGGATTGCGACTGTTGGGTTGGACGTTGGTCGTCACCGGCACCCTGATCGCACTGGGGGAACATGGCCCGCTCCGTTTGGTGCTCCCTTATGTGCCTCTAGTCAATTATCTGCGATTTCCCAGCCGGGCGATGGTGATTGCCATGCTGGGGTTGGTGATTTTTTCGGCCTTGGGCCTGCGCAGACTGTTGCAGGCGGCCTGTGCTGCGCAGCAAGGTTCCGCCAAACCACCAGCATCTGAAACGAGTGTGTCAAATAATGGCCAGTTAAACAATAAAGAGAACACTCCCGCGCAACAGCAGTTATCCTGGGCGGAGTTTTGCGCGGCGGCGGATGCCCCGCCGGTTGTCTCGCCCACCACCCTGCCCAACTCCCTCTGGTGGATCTATGCCGCGTTGGTTGCTGTCAGCTTGGGCTTGATTGTAATGGCCCAAACGGCGTGGTCCACCTGGGCCGCCCCGGTGGAGTATCAGGTCCTGGGGCCAGCCCTGGCGATCTTATCGGTTATTCTGATTGGTAACGCCGCGCAAGGAGCTCCGTTTGCCTTTCGCACGTTGGAACTGGTCATGCTGTGCGATGTGGGCCTGTATGCGGGGCTGCATTACTGGCAAAAATTTCCAGAATCGTCGGCCTTTCATCATCCCCGGCCATTACTATTAACCGACCAAAAAGCTCGCGATCAATGGCTTAGCTATCAGGACGCACACGCTATAGCAAGTGATGGTTTCTTGGTCAACTTGCCGGCAACATGGCATAAGCGAATTAATGTCAAATCCAATGATCCGCAATTGAGCGAATCCAATGTGCGCGGCTATGCGGGCGTGGCTCCGCGCCGCCAGTTGGATTATCAAACGAGCGAATTGGCGGCGCAACTGGCCGGGTATGATCCCCGGAGGTGGCAAATACTAGCAGATACCGTCCCCCCTGCCAATTTGATCGAGCAAGTTTATGTTAGCGATTCAGCGCCGGGGGAGTTGTTAAAGCGCGTGGACTTTGGCAAGGTGGCAATCGTCGATGCGAATGAGTTTGCAAGATTGCTATCAGTTGAGAAATTGAAGTTGTCTCTGGGAGAAATTTTCCCCGTGGATCGCGCGATTGATCGGCTGCGTTTTAAAAGGGAAGCGGTCCGACAGCCGCAAATCAAGCGATTTCTGCCAGCCTACAGGGAATTTATCATCCCTCCAGAGGCAGCCGCCGCGCGCGATCACGATTACTTGCTTGTCACGACTGAGTCCTATCACCCCGGCTGGAGAGGGACGTGCGATGGTCGGCCTGTGCCGGTTGTGCGGGCAAATGGGGACTATCTAGCCTGCGGCGTGCCAGCGGGGGGTCGCCAGGTCACGCTGGAATTTGCCCCCTGGTCCCACACACTCGGCCGCTGGTTGTCGCTTTTTGGCCTAGGCTTGTGTGCGGCACTATTGGTTCTAACCCTTTTTTGTCGCAATTCAGCTTTCCCCGCATTTGTAATTAGTAATTCGTAATTCGTAATTAACATGGCCCAATGCTTGCTCTCCGTCGTTCTGCCGGTCTTTAATGAGGCCGCGGTATTGCCCGAACTGGTCGCCCAGGTGACCGCCGCCCTGGAGCAAACCGGGATGAACTGGGAGGTACTATTTATCAACGACGGCTCGACGGATGACAGTCCGCGTATTTTGGACGAACTGGCCATTGCTCATGCAAATAATATTTCTTCTCTTAAGAAGCGGAATTTACCAAAACACAACACCAAAAGTCATAATTCAATTTCCGCTCCCGCCGATAGCACTGCTGGGCAAGCCAGCGGCGGCACGCAAACCGGCAGTGGCACGGGGGTCATACGCGTTTTGCACCTGAGCCGCAATTTTGGGCATCAGGCTGCGGTGCAGGCGGGACTGGCCCACGCGCGCGGCGACGCGGTAATCCTGATGGATAGCGACCTGCAGGACGAACCGCGGGCGATCGGGACGTTTGTGCAACAGTGGCGGGCGGGTTACGACGTGGTGTACGCCTTGCGGCGCGAGCGCAAAGAAGCCTGGTGGAAACGGGCGTTGTTTGACGGGTTTCATCGCTTATTGGCCCGGTTTGCCACAACCAAAATTCCCGCCGACGCAGGGAACTTTAGCCTGATGGACCGCCGGGTCGTGCGGCAAATCACACAATTGGGCGAGTCGGACCGTTATTTGCCGGGTCTGCGCGCGTGGGTGGGTTTTCGCCAAACCGGCGTGGAGGTCGAGCGCAACGCCCGGTACGACGACACGCCGCGGGTGTCGCTGCGGGGATTGGTGCGGCTGGCCAAGACGGCGATTTTTTCGTTTTCGTCGCTGCCACTCACATTGTTTGCGCGCATTGGTTATGGCGCGACGGTGTTATTTCTTTTGCTGGCGACTTACGCCCTGGGGGCCAAATTGTTTACCAGTAGCGCGCTGCCGGGTTGGACGTCGCATTTGCTGGTGGGGAGCTTTTTTGGGGCCCTCAACGCCCTGGGAATCAGCATGCTGGGGGAATACGCCGTGCGGATCTATGACCAGGTGCGCGGGCGGCCGCTGTTCCTGGTCGCGCGGGAAACCGGGGTGGAGGGGCAATCGGCGATAGAGAGTGCCGCCCAGGCTAAAGTCGATCAAAGCGGTGATAGCGCGCAATTACTTCGCCAGAGCAGAAAGTTGCTTAAATTAAGTATTCGAGGGAAACAATCCACCAAAAAACCAGCAGACAATAGGAAGAAAACAACCCGTACCTCAACGAAATAACAATGCTTGACAGTTCTTTGGAAAAGTCAACATCCTATTCCGGTGGTTCCCCGGAGTCGAGCCATATATGCCACTTCTCCACCGCCGCGCGGCGTTCCTCTAGAGGTGCTTCATGATTTAAGTTGCCCAATCTGTCCCAAAATTTCCGAAACTTAAGGCGGTTTTTGCGCTCATCACCTACCCAACCGTGGTCATCCCTTAAGCCCTGTAAATACGCAATGTTCCTTAATAGGGCCATATTCGCATGCAATCGAGAGAATTCATTATCGCTCAGCATCACTTCCAATAACGGTCTGATTGCGGGGCGACCTAACTTCGCTAGCTCATTCACGGCTGGCGTGTACTCGGGATGCAATCTATCATATTTCTCATCTAAAACCATAATTAACTGCTCCACCCGCCCCGCAGTCGTTTGATGGTAATAGGCAAAGGAAGCGAGCGACACTGTGGCGGAAAAAGTAGTGATGAACACCGCAAGTCCAAAAATTCGCATGGCTAGTTTCATGAAGCTCTACCTCAAATTCATGGCTGTATTATCAGCAGCTAAAAATAGATCGCATAGTGTAGTCAAGAAGGCTGAATCGGGCCGTTGGCCCTTCCTAGCATGCTAATATTGACCTAGGGCGACGCTGCGCTTGCCCTAAGCTGGAATAGGTTGGGCCGTTGGCCCACAAGAACTTTAAATCACGCATTACCATACCGATGGCGCAACTTGCGCTTCATCAGTGTTTCATCCGTGGCTAAACAAGCATTCTATTCAGGGGCAATAACAAGTTTTGCAATTTCTCCGGCTGCTCTGTGAATTCCCCAGCTTTCTCGGCGTCTGAGTGGTTTCATAATTCCGTAGCCTAACGTCTCACCGCGCCAGCTTGGTCTCTTCCATCAGCACGGTGTCCTCGTGTTCGTACGGCGGGGTGCAGCAGCAGAGAAACGTCAGGTCTTCGCTTCCCAGGCCGGTGATCTGGTGTAAGGCCCCGGGCGGGATCGCCACGGCGTCGCCGGGCTGGACCTCACGGTATTCGTGCCCCACGCGCACACGGCCCCGGCCCGAGGTAATGTAATAAATCTCCTCGCTTTTGACATGGTAATGCAGCGTGGTCGTCAACCCCGGGGCCACCCGGGCCGCGGCCAGGCTTTGCAGTTTTATTAGCGAATTGCGATAGGCCAACAGCTCGCGAATCTCCGAGCCATCCTTGGTCGTAAACGCCGGAACGTCATGTAAATTACGAATGTCCATGGGGGTCAATTACAAATGATGAATGACGAATTACAATTGGGCGAAAATTCATTATAGCAATTCGCAGATGGTTTATGGCCATCGGAAAGTGTGGAATCAATTAAGAAATGATGAAATAGGCCTTCTTGACTGGTAAAGTTCGTCGTTCGTTGGTTGAGACAAGCCGCCAAATAGTATTCAATCTGGACTGAAAATCATTGGCGATGTCCCAACAATGTCGGATGGGAGACAATTTTTTCGCGTGGAGAGCCGCGGAGTAGGTGGCGAATGCCAAAAATACAAAAACCCAGGGGACACGGCCCCTGGGTATGTTGTACTAAACGCACAGTGCTTTTTTACCGAGGACTCTCGTACCGCATACCGCCGATGCCAGCGACGGCGATTTTGGATTCGGCGACGGAGTCGCCTCCTACATTTCAATTTGCCCCCTACATAGAGCGACGGCGGAAACCCCACGCCCCCGCGACGGTAGCCAACGCGATCAGACTCCAGGTGCCTGGTTCGGGAACGACGTTGGTTTGAATCCATTCTTCCGCGGCTTCGTGAATTTCCTCGCTCAGTCCGTTGTTATACACGATGTAAATCGGGTCGGAGTTCAATAAGGTGCCATTGGAGTTCACGGTGGGAATCAGCTTTAATTGCATCCCAATGTAATAAATCCCATCGGGCGCGTTGGGGGCGGCGGGATTTGTCCCGTCGGTAAAATGCAACTCCGAATCGAGATGCTCATGCACGCGGCCTGCGGCACCAGTAGGCTGGATCGTGGGCCAGGTGCCGGTTTGATTTCCCGCGCCATCCACAAAGCCCGTGTTGCTGCCGCGGTTAAGACCCAATAGCACATTCGCCGGAGCGGGGCCAAAGTTAACCGAGCCGGTCCCATCCCAGTAAAACAACTGCGTCACCACGTCAAACGCCAATGTGCTAAACGTGGGCAACAGGCCATCATTGGGAAAGACGCCCACGGCAAATCCGCCGTTATTAAAGCCGGGATCGCCAATGATGTAGGGATCGGTGGGATCTTCGCCAAAATCATAGCCGTAGACCAGCTGTTCTAAAACATCGGTACCTAAAACATCATCATGGGAACCAGTGACGATTTTGCCATTCAGTCCATAAGGGATCACATCGGGATGTTGGGCGAAAGCATTTAGCGATCCGGCCAACCAACCGCTGGCTAGCAAACCCACTACCAACAACCATTTTAAACTCTTGCGCATGCTGCACCTCACAGAAAAAAACAGAGAAACCGGAATGAAACTCGTGATCTTTCACTCAGGCACTCCGCAAAATGCCGGCATGCGACTCCTAAAAAGAAACGTGCAAATGGAAGGGGGATTGGATGTGGCGACAGGGCCAAAATTTGGCGGTAGGGTCGCGATCTGGTTCTTCGGCGACATATCGGCCATCGGCGACGGAGTCGCCTCCTACAAATTCGGTCGCCTACTGCGGCAACGCAAAATTCCAAGGCTGATGCGCCCAGGTGTGAATCTGCTCTTCGTTGATTAAATCCACATGCCCGTCGGCATACAGGTAATGGGCGGCACCCAGGTGACGGTCAACCTGGACCTCCGCTTTGATAGCGTCAAACACGATCCCTTTTTTGATATTCGAGACGCGATACCAATTAAAACTGTGCAAGTGGTCGGCGAACAAATCGACCCCTTTTTGCTCGGCGGTCTCAAAAGCGACAATCGTCTTTGATGTCGCCTTTAACTTGCGCACATTCTCAAACTTGGGCTTGGCCTCTGTTGACAAATACCCATTCAGCGAGTAACTGGTCAACTTTTGCCGCAGGCGTTCCTCTCCCAGCAGGTCGCTAGGGCAGATCCGCACCTTGTCGACGCTTTCCATGTAGGGGGCCAGCGTATGAATCCACGCCCGGGTGTACAAACCGGTCACCGGATCGGGTTCGGTCGTGTGGGTGGACGCGGGCCAACGCCCTTTGTGCACATCCAGGTAATTCAACATCGAAATGCCAATCTGTCGCAGGTTGTTACCGCATTGGGTGCGTAAACTGGCCTGCCGCGCTTGTTGCACGGCGGGCAACAGCAGCGCTAATAAAATCCCAATAATTGCAATCACCACCAACAACTCGACCAGCGTAAAGCCAGCCCAGCCACGGCGGGAAATCCAGTTTGGACGGGAAAAGTTCATAATCAGCCTGTAGCGGAATTCGCTAGAATTCCAGACTTTATCTCGTAGCTGAATTCACTAGAATTCCAAACCATCTGCAGCGGAATTCTGCCGCATTCTTGCCAACGATAGCCACAAATTCCAGCCGATTGATCACGTAGCGAAAATTGCAAAATTCCGATGATTCAACGTATTTCACGAGGAACTTTGTGTGAGTTCCACTAAGTGAATACGGAACTTTGTGCAAGTTCCGCTATCTGCACAAGCTTAATCTTAGGAACTTTTCCGTTAGATGCAATAGTTATGCAGAAAGAATAATTGCCTAGCGGAGTGTTGTCAACACCTGCACAAGAAAATTGATTGCAATTATTGTGCATTAATGGCTAATCAGCCAGTTCTGTTTTAAAGCGAGTAGCAGTAAACTGGCCAAAATGAGCCTGTAAATGATAAAAATGGCCACGCTGTTCCGTTTCAGATATTCCAGCAAAAAAGCGATGGCCGCATAACCCACGATGCCGGAAACCACGGTTGCGATGGCGATTTCTGTTAATCCGATCAATCCCGTTGGACCGACGACCCCGGTCTGGCCCAATTCCCAGATGGGGGTCCCCGTTGCCAAGTGGGGCTTTAAAAAGTCTTTGTATCCAGAGTATACCGCCGCTGCAAAAATCGCCGGTAGCGACAGTAAAAAAGAAAAACGGGCCGCCGTTTCCCGCGATAAGCCCAAAAATAGCCCCCCGCTAATCGTCATGCCCGACCGCGACATCCCCGGCATCAGCGCAAGACATTGAAACAAACCCACGCCCAGCGTGTCGAGTAATCCAAGTTGCGGCAGTTCCTTAAATGGAGTCTCCCGCTGGCGGTACCACAGGTGGGCGATTTCCGACAGGCACATAATGATGGAGCCCGCAATTAGCTGAAGGCTAACGGCGGTCAGCGTGCGGAGCGGGGCGGTATGTCCTTGCTCGGGATCGTCGGAGATCAAACTTTTACCAAAATAGCCGCACAGGACGATGGGAATCGTGGCCAGAATGATAAACCAACCTTGCCGCGCAATGACAGTGCCAAACGGACGTAAGGTTACTAATCCCCGCAGCCAACCCACTGCCAATTCAGTAATGTCCCGCCAAAAGTACCACAATACAGCGGCCAGCGTCCCCAGTTGAATAATTGCGGTAAAACCCGCTCCCGGATCGGCAAAGCCGCAGACCGCGGGCGTGACGCGCAGGTGCGCGGTGCTGCTGACCGGCAAAAATTCGGTCAGGCCCTGAACAATGCCCATGATTACAGCTTGCCACCAGGTCATGTCGTGAAGGAATGGATTGAAGGGGAAAGCGGCCGATGCCGGGTGGTTGATGAAATTGGATTACTATTTACACGGGATGAATATTTATGTTTGCCTGAATACTATGCCAGCTAAACAATAGGTCATGGATAGCAAATCTCAACCCATCCGGGCCAAATTCCAGATCATGGGGGGATCAAAATCAAAAAATCATGTTACTCCAGAATCAAATCCAGTTCTATCCACAACTGGCGGATTAATTCCGCGCCTGGCAACCGACGGGGGAATATGTCTGCGGCTTGCGAAACCAACCTTATGACTGTCAGTCGTCGATAACCAGGGCGGATTCTTAAAACGACGGTGGCACATATTTATGGATGAAGGCGACAACGCCACGGTATGCTTGCTCGTGGATTGTCTTATGCATTGCAGTGCCTTTAAACCGACTAAACAAACTTCCCACGAAAGATGGCCGGACGTTTTGCTTGACATAGATAGGGCATGTCTGATTCCATTGTTTCCCAGGCATTCCCTTGTTTCCCACCATCGGGCCAGATAAGATAAGGCCTGCCGGGCTAGCTAGGGTCTTCTACTTTTTTTGGGGGGAGAGCGGAATGATGGATTGCCGTCTACAAATGCGCACCGTGGTTCTCGACAGCCAGACTAAAACAGCTCGTTCACAGCTCGCGGCACATTTCCCGCTGCTCCAACGGTCATTACGCTTCGGTCCGCCCCTGTCCCCTTGGTTGGCAAAGTTTTACCGCGGACTGGCCGTGGCCTGTTGCGGTCTCCTGGGCGTGATGATCCTTACCGCGACCGTGAGTGGGGAGGAGTCCGCAGCTGTTCAATCCGCGGATTCGGGGTATGCCCAGGATCTGTTCAATGGCCGGGATCTGACCGGTTGGCAGGTGACTGGCTGCACGGCCGTGGTCGAGGATGGAGCGATCCTACTCAAGGAAGGGAATGGTTTTGTTCGCTCCGACCTGCAATATGAAGATTTCGTTTTAGAGTTAGACTATAAACCGCTGGCCAAGGAATTTTACGATTCCGGCATTTATATTCGAGCGCCGTTCCCCGCCAAAAATCCCAAGCGCGCCTGGCCGGATCAGTATCAAATCAACCTCAAGACGGGGGATGAGGGGAATTTGCTGGGGATTGATGGCGCCACGACCAAGGGTTTGATCAAACCGGGGGAATGGAACCATTTAAAAATCATGGTAAAAGGGGAATCCGCCGCGCTCGAGGTCAACGGCCAACCCGCCTGGAAAGCGACGGGGTTGAAAATTCCCCGCGGTTACATCGGTCTGCAAGCCGAAGTCCCCAACGGCGGGCAGTTTTTATTCAAAAATATCAAGCTGACCGAACTGGGCTTTGAATCGATTTTTAACGGGCAGGACCTAAGCCAATGGGTGGGGGATACCACGGGTTACACGGTGCGGGATGGGAAAATCGTCTGCGACCCGGGCAAAGGGGGAAATCTTTACACCAAGGACGAGTATCAGGACTTTGTGTTGCGGTTTGATTTTTGGCTGTCACCAGGCGCAAATAACGGGTTGGGAATACGCGCCCCGTTGAGCGGGGATTCGGCGTATACCGGCATGGAACTGCAAATCCTGGATGATAGCCACCCCCAGTACCAGGGGATCAAGGATTGGCAGTCACATGGGTCGGTATATGGCGTGGCCGCGGCTAAACGAGGGGCGCTGCGCCCCGCCGGCGAATGGAACACCCAGGAAGTTCGCGTTCAGGGACGCGATATCACGGTGACCCTCAATGGGACGGTTATCAATCAAGTCAACCTGGACGAAGTCGCTCCGAATGGAAAAACAATCGACGGCAACGCGCATCCCGGCTTGCAAAATAAGCAAGGTCATATTGGCTTTTTAGGCCACGGCGCTCATGTGGAATTTCGCAATTTGCGGGTAAAGCCCCTGACGAATCCGGCAAAATCCATTCAGCCATAAGCCGGCCGTGGGTATCACCCGGTAGTTACGGGCCACGTGAATTGCTAAATGATGAAGAATATCAGTTAACCCTGGCCGACGCGGCGGGTGAAACAACAGTTCCGTTCTCTTGACGTTTTTGCTGTTAATAGCAGCCACCCCAGTTGGGATGGCGCTGGATTTGATTATATCTATTTGAAGGTACAAAGGTGGCAAGTCCCAAGCTGCTATTCTGAGCATCCCTGCACCTCCGCACCCCTGCACGAGAATCCCTGGCTCACACGGCGGGCTGAATGAGTGGTCCCTGGTTCATGCGGCGGGCTAAGTAGGCGGCGGGGTGAAACACTGTTGTTAGCAATTTCCCCCTAACGCCCAACTGGCCAGGACGATCGCCGCGGTTTCCACCCGCAACATCTGGGGACAGAGGTCCATCAGCCGCCAGCCGGAAAGCGCGGCTGGGCGGACTTCCGCCAACGTGAAGCCCCCTTCTGGTCCGACCAGGACGGTTCGCCGCGACCAAGCTTCCGCGACTTGAAAAACTGCCGCTGGCAACCAGATTTGCTCTAGCGGCGGCAGCGTCTGGCCCGTGGGTGTAGCGGCCCAGGCCGCCAGTTCCTCTGACTCGGGCGCGCTTTGTGGTTGGGCCATACAAAACAAGGCCCGGCTATCCACGGATTGCTCTTTTACCGCTAAAAATTCGCTGACGGTTTGGGGAGGAGCGATTTGCATCAGCCATGATCGCCCGCATTGTTTGGTCGCCTCTAGCACTTGGCGGCGAAGCCGTTCCACCGCGGAATCGACCGGCTGGGCGACTCCCCGTTCGGTGATCAGGGGAACGAACTCCCGCACGCCCAATTCGACTAGCTTTTCGATGAGCCATTTTTGGCGGTCCCCCTTGGGCAGGGCGACGGCGATAGTCAGGGGGACGCGCGGCTCGGGCAAGGGTGGGAGCGGCCGCAATAATTCGACCGTGGCCCGCTGTTTATGACAGTGGATCACACGGGCCTGCCAGTCATGCCCCTGGCCGTCAAAAACCACGACTTCATCCCCCACCCCTCCGCGCAGTACCTGCCCCAGGTGGTGCGCTTCTTCCGCGGGCAATTCAACTTCGCCGTGGTTCGTGGCAAGTGACACGGCGGAATAAAAACGCTCGGGCATGGGGAATGGGGCGGGTGGTGGAGTAGTGGAGTAGTGGAGTAGTGGAGAAGAAGATGTGTCAATTTGTAATTTGTAATTTGTAATTACCCGGGCGGTTTTCCTTTCCCGTCTTGGATGTATTGTGCCCGCAGGAGCGCGTGAGTGGCGGCATCGGGTTCAGCGAATAGGGTTGAACTTGCTTCCCCCGCGGCGGCGGTGATTTGATGGGTGGCGGCTTCCCACTCGTCCAGATTCAGGGGGGGTGGATTGACCTGAAAGTCTTCCCACATCTTTTGCAGCATGGTCCGGCACCAACCGCAGCCGGTCCCCGCGCCATGGCATTCGCTGAGTTGGCTGGGGACGCGGGGGCGCTCGACCCGCAGATAATGCAGCACTTTACGCTTGGTCACATGAAAGCACAAACAGAGTTCGTCATCCAGCCGCATCGCATGATCCTTATTCCTCGCTGACGGTGGCCAGCCGCAATGCCAGGCGGCAGGCGGTTTCAAAATCCTCCAGGTCCAGAGTTTCGCCCGTGGTGTGAATCTGCCGCTGGCCACAACCTAGGGTGACGGTGGGAATTCCCCGCGCTGAAAGCCAGTTGGCGTCCAACCCCCCGTTACCCACATGCCCGACGGGAGTCAGGCCCAATCCCGCGATCGCGTACGCCGCGGCCTGGACCGGGGGGGACTCTTCGACCAGTAAAAATGATTCATAATCCAACCGCGACTCCACCGCCACTCGGCCGCGCTGGCCAGTGGCGGAGGTTAGTTCGCGGGCCGCATTATTAAACGCGCGGGTAATTTCCCGGACCAGCCTTTCGCGAAAAACCGGGTCATGACTGCGGGCCTCGGCCCGAATCCGCACACAGTCGCAGACGACATTCGTTGCTTCCCCTCCGTGGATCACACCCACATTGGTGGTGCCGCGTTTGCGGCCCTTGACCACCAGTCCGTGCCAGCCGTTGCGTGTCAAGTCGGCGATCGCCAGAGAGGCAATGGCAATAGCGCTCACGCCCGCTTCGGGGGCGACGCCGGCGTGGCTGGCCAGTCCAGTCACGGTAATTTCCAACCGATACGCGCCCGTCGCCCCAATGGTCAGCCGCGCTGGCGGGCCGCCATCCCAGTTGAACGCCAGCTTGGGCTGGGACAGTAATTTGAGATCGGCAAAACGGGCCCCGTACAGGCCCACCTCTTCTTGGACCGTCCACAGAAATGTCAACGGCGGATGGGGGAGGCGGCGGGTCAGGATTTCCACCGCGGCGGTCAGCAAGACCGCCACGCCCGCGCGGTTGTCGGCCCCCAGGCCGGTGGCGGGATTGGCGGAGCGGATGATGTGTCCCTCGCGCGCGGGGCGCGTCCCGACACAAATAGGAACCGTGTCTAAATGGGCGACCAGCATCCGGCGGGGGCTTTTATGCGTGCCCGCCAGCTTAAAAATGAGGTTGCCGCAGGCACCCCCGTGCGGGCTATGTTGGTCTGTTTTATCAAAGTGGATCGCGGCTGGATCGGCTCCCGCCGCGAGCAGTTCCTGCTTGACCGCTGCGGCGATGGCGGACTCTTCACCGCTTTTGCCGGGAATCGCCAGCAGGCCCAACACGCGGGAGACCGCCGCGACCAAGTCGGGTTCATACCCCCCTTGTTCCACGGGAAAGTTCCCCGGCATCGGCACGAGTCCCGGAGCCAGGGGGGACCGCGCGGCCGAGGCTGGCGGCACAGAGGTTGCCCTAGCGGCGCGGGAAGGGCGCGCGGCCTTGGTCGTGTTAGCCGTGGTGGCGGCGCGGCGTGCCGCGCTCTTGGTTTTCCGGGCCGAGACGTGCATACTACAGATATGGGTAAAATAAGGATCATCACGGAGCCGCGCACCCGCGCGACTCTGCCATTCCATGTGCGATCTTAATCCGTTCCGGGGCGGGACGTCAAACTCCCGTCCGGTTTGACGCGGTTTTATCGGTCTGAACGCTCTCGCAACGACTTGTTTTTTAGATCAGCCGTAGGGCTTTTGCCCACGGTCGCAGCGACAAAAAACCGTAGGTTACCCCCGGCGGCTAATCGGTAACAACTCGAATTGATGGCTTTGACAAAACACTAGCCACACCCCGCATGCTCCATTTGCCGCAACTAACCGAGAAAGAACTCATAGACTGGTTGCGCGGTCAGGGGCAACCGGCGTTTCGCGCTGGCCAGATACGGAAGTGGCTGTTTGCCAGCCGTTGCCGTTCTTTTGAGGAAATGACCGACCTGCCCCGCGCGCTGCGCGACAGCTTGGCCGCGGAATTTGAACTGTGGACACTACGCCCCCTGCACGCGCACCAGGCAGCGGACGGAACCGAAAAACTCGTCCTGCAGACCCATGACCGCGAACGCATCGAATGCGTTTTATTGCGCGACGGGACGCGCCGCACCATCTGCATTAGCAGCCAGGTAGGCTGCGCCATGGGATGTGTGTTTTGCGCCAGTGGTCTGGATGGCGTCATTCGCAACCTGACCACCGGCGAAATTGTCGAACAAATGCTGCATCTGCAGCGCCTTTTGCCTCCGGAAGAACGGCTGAGCCACATTGTGGTCATGGGCATGGGGGAACCGTTGGCAAATCTGGCCAATTTACTCCCCGCGCTGGATGTGGCGGCTAGCCCCGCAGGTCTGGGAATTAGCCATCGGCGGATCACCATTAGCACGGTCGGCCTCCCCCCGGCGCTGCGTAAGTTGGCCGCGACCGAGCCGCGCTACCAATTGGCCGTGTCGTTGCACGCCCCCAATGACACCTTGCGCGATCAATTAGTGCCAGTGAATAAGAATATCGGGCTGGCCGAGATTTTATCCGCGGCGGATGAATACTTTGAAGCATCCGGTCGCCGGCTGACCTTTGAATATGTGCTGCTGGGGGGACTTAACGACCAGCCCGAACATGCGCGCGAACTGGCGGAACTGTTGTCGGGGCGGCTGGCGCTGTTAAATGTTATCCCTTATAACCGCGTCGCGGGATTGCCCTACTTGGAACCAACCGCGCGGGCCAAGCGGGACTTTATGGATATCCTGACCTCCGCCGGGATCAATGTGCAAATCCGCGAACGCAAAGGGGACGAAATCAACGCCGCCTGCGGGCAGTTGCGGCGCGTCGTGCCTTCTTCGGCGGAAGTACCGGGCTCACCCATGTTGCCGATTTTGGCGGATCGCTAGCTTTGCGGGACCAGCAACAATTCCAGATAACTGCGCCGCTCGGAATGCACTAATTCCAGGGTTTGGGCCAATTCCCCCAGGATGGCCTTGGCGGTGGAAAGCTCCCCATCGGTGGCCATCAGTTCGATTTCTAAAAAATTCCCCAGGCCCACGACTTCATCCCAGGCCAGGGTAATTTTTTTGTCTTGAAAGAGTAATTCGCCGGGTGTGCGTCGTTTGCGGACTTCTAGCACGGGACAAAAGCCAAGCGCTTCGAGCAATTCGTGGTAGCGATCAGGCAGGTGGACGCCGGGGGCCAGCGGCAGTTCGATTTCGCGGCGGGTTTTGGTGGTGGCGTCCAGCTTTGGTCCCTTATACGTCACCCAGTTTTCGGTATCGACGCTGCGGAGGCGGAGCGCCTCGTCTGTCACGGCAAAATCCCGTGCGGGATGATTAAAATAGCGGTCCACCTGCTCAAGGGAATGACCCCATTCCGCCCCTAGTCGTGACAGGCGATTGCGCAGGGCCAAAGGATCTTGGATTGGAAACTTTTGTTCGACTTCCCAGAGAATCATGAGGCACCCCTAGAAAACTGGTGGAAGCATAAAAAATCGCGAGTTAGACCCCGCTACTCCCCCCACGGCCTGGATTATACCGGATTTTACGGGGGAGAGCGCGTACCGCTTCACAAGAGTCCCGTGAGCAAGTCCCCGGGGTGGCGTGCCAACCGCCAAAGCTGGTCAGATTGCCGAAATTGCGCAAACCAAACAATCCGCTTAATCCAGAAAAATCGGACAAACCGCAAAGATTCTCGCAAACCTATCTTTT
Source organism: Pirellulales bacterium (assembly GCA_033762255.1). Taxonomy (NCBI): domain Bacteria; kingdom Pseudomonadati; phylum Planctomycetota; class Planctomycetia; order Pirellulales; species Pirellulales bacterium. Next base: position 72,126 of record JANRLT010000029.1, read on the forward strand.
TTCTAACTGTTCTACTTTGCCAAATCGTTATTCCGATGCAAAAGTTTGTCGTGGCAATGCGCAATTGATGCCCCTCCCCCCGCCAAACCCCTGATTCTTTGCCCGAGGTTCTTACCGTGGCCAAAACCAAGAAAAGCTCCGCGAATTTGGTAACCCTGGACCGTCGCACCACCAAGACCCGCCGCCAGGATGCCGTCCCCGCGAAATCCAAAACCAGCACCAAACCGGCCGCCACGTCCAAGGAAGTCCCCCCGCCGCTGGAACGCCGGGCCAAGGTAAACCGCCGCCGCCAAATCGATCCCACCACCTGCGAACGCGAATACACCGATGACGAGGTGGAATTCATGCAGGCCCTGGACCTCTATAAACGTAAAAGCGGCCGGATGTTTCCCACGTGCAGCGAAGTGCTGGAAGTGATCCGGAACCTGGGTTATGTCAAATTGCCCCCCAGCGCAGCGGCCGTCCAGGAAACATGGGGAACTCCCGTCATTAGCCAGGCGGCCCTCGCCGCACCGTACATCTCGACGGGACTGGAAGGGGCCTTTGCCGTCACGGAAGATGACGACGAGTAACCCGCCTCGACACTCAGCCCGCAGCGTGAGCCAGGGATCTTAGCCCGCCGCGTCAGCCAGGGATTCTCGTGCAGGGGTGCTCAGAATAGCAGGTTGGGATTTGCCACCTTTGTATCTTTAAATAGATATAATCAAATCCAGCGCCATCCCAACTGGGGTGGCTGCTATTAACAGGAAAACGCGGAGGGAACTGTTGTTTCACCCCCCGCGTGAGCCAAGGAATAGACCTACTCGATGCGGTAGAGGGTAAATCATGGATGCTAATATTATCCCTTACGGCACATAAAGGTATTCCTTCATGTTGATCACGGCATGGCACAGGTCATTCCAGGCCTGGATTTGCGGTTTTTCCGTTTTTGCCTCTTGGTAAACCGCGACTTGTCGTGCGAGAAACTCTTGTGCCAGGGTCACCTCCGGGGCTGTCGCCGGGCGACCAAAAATTTCGGCAAACATTCGCTGGATGCGGGCCTCTTCATTTTCAGGCAGCCGCTGCGTCAGCCGCAACGCCCAGCGCTCGGCCTGCTGCTTGACAAAGGGATCATTCATCAGGATCAGGGCTTGCGCCGGAACATTTGAGATATTTCGCCGACCCACGGTGCTAAATGGGACCGGGGTGTCAAAGGCTAAATTGAGGGGTGATAAAAAGTTTCGCCGGATGGCGACGTAGATGGAACGCCGTCCCTTGGCATCCAGGGGGCCGGATTCTCCCGGGCGCCCCCGGCCTGTCATAAATTCCGTCAAATGCACCGGCATCGGGGGGCCATATTCGGCGGTCGATAAATACCCCGACAACTGCAAGAGCGTGTCATGGATGACTTCCCCCGCCAGGCGCCGTGGCCGCTGCGCGTGTAAATACGTGTTTTGGGGATCGGCGGCCTGGGCCGCGGCCACCGGGACGGAACCGCGCTGATACGCCTGGGTCAGCATGATGCGCCGTATCAGCCGCTTGCGCGAGTAGCCATCTTGGGCAAAATCACGGGCCAACACATCTAACAATTCCGGGTGCGTGGGGGGCTGGCCCAAGACCCCGGCATTATCCACCGTGGGAAAAATTCCGATCACAAAGAGCTGCTGCCATATGCGATTCACCGCCGTCCGGGAAAAGAGGGGATTGGCGGGGTCAATGGTCGCCTGGGCGAGTTCCAACCGGCCGCAATGGGCGGGAGACCAGTGGGGATCTGCTTCGCCAGCCAGGGCGGCCAAAAAGCGACGGGGGACGGTCTCGCCCGTTGTTTTGGGATTTCCCCGTAACAAGATTCGATCCGCGCGCCCTGGAGCGTCGATCGCCGCATGCACGGTGTACGTGGGAGGGACATCGCGCAGGACCTCTTCGACACGCAGGCGCTGGCGCTGGAACTGCTCGAGCAAATCTTTGTCGGTCAATAGTTCCCCAGGGAGCAACCGCGCGGATTGTAACGTAATAAAGAGTTCGGCCAACGCCGCCTGGCCAGAGAGGCGATTTTCCCGCGCGGCCGCAACCAGGCTGCGCAGGACACGCTGGTAACGCGTTTGCCAGCCAGCGATTGTTTTGAGTTCCGCCGGTTCCACATTGGCCGAAAAGAGCGAACGCAATTCCGCCCGCTTTGCCCAGTTCTCGGGCGTGACGCGGATCTCGTCCACCGCCAGCCAGCCATCTCCCGGATCGACCAGTTCCAGATAGCCCGTCATTCCGACATACTTGTTCAGGTCCCCCGCGATTGTCACGGTGTGCCAGTTTTCGTTATTGATATTTTGAATCAGTCCCCGAAAAAGCAATGACTGATGGGCATCCATGCGATAATTCTGCACAACCAGGCGTATCTGGGCGTTTTTTCCCGCGGCGCGCACAAAAATCTGACTGCCAGTAATGGGAAAACTGGCGGAGCGTAATATCCCCTGAAAGCGCGGATGCAATCGCCGCGAATCGGCCACTCCCGGAAGAAACGCCAGAAGCAATGATCCTTCGGTGGCGGAAGGAGGGGAAATTTTTTCCGTGGGGATAGGCTGTGTTAGCCAATGTTCTCCCAGATTTGTCGGCCCCTGGCCAAATGCCTGGCCCAGCACGCGCCACTGGCCAAAGTCCGCGTGGGAAAAATCTTCCCAAGGTTGTAACGGTGTCTCCGCGGGAGGAAGTTCTGGCGGGGGGGGAGCCTGTTTATGCAAATAAATCTGCCGCGCAAACCAAAGTGGATGCTCTGGATCCTCCGTCAAGGGAGATTTGAACGCCCCTACCCAAGCCGCGACCAGGGAAGGCTCAACCTTTGCCGCCAGGGCGGCTTGATCGATAGCCTCGGTCGTGGCATCGGGAGCCAGAGTCCAGGCCACGCCGAGCGCGTCGGCCAGTTTGGCGGCATGATTTTCCTCCAGGCGGGTCCAATGCTGTAGGGAAGTCTTGCGCGCCAATTGTTGGTGTTGTTCGATCATGGCGGCGGCGCGGGTGTTTGCGTTATGGGGGTCCTGAATGGCCAGCCCCTCTTGCGTGCTGCGCATAATTCCCGTCAGCGCGGTATAGTCCCGCGCGCTGATCGCGTCAAATTTGTGGTCATGGCACCGCGCGCAGGCCACGGTCAGGCCGAGGAATGTCTTGCTATACACATCCAACATATTGTCGATGCGGTCCGCCTCGTGCTGGCGGACATCGACCGGGGCGTGCGTTTGTTCGTGCAAAAACCAGAAAGCGGTGGCCAGAATTGACTCGTTTGTCCCTTCCGTCGGATGCAGTCGGGGCTGTTCCAGCAAATCCCCCGCGATGTGCTCGCGCGCAAATTGATCATAAGGCACATCGGCATTGATGGCCCGGATCAGATAATCGCGGTAGCGCCACGGCTGATGAATATCAAAGTCAAATTCGTGGCCGTACGTCTCGGCATAGCGGACCAAATCTTGCCAGTGCCGGGCCCACCGTTCGCCAAAGCGGGGGGAGTCCAGCAGCTCATCGAGCAGCTTGGGCCAGGCGGCGGGGTCGGTATCGGCCACAAACGCCTCCACCCGTTCGGGGGGCGGTAACAATCCATGCAAGTCATAATATGCCCGGCGAATCAGTGTCCGGCGATCCGCCAGTGCCGCGGGTGCGAGGCCCCGCTCTTGCAATTTGGCCATGATCCATAAATCAATTGGGTCGGTTTCTTCGCTAGCTCCGGGAATGGTCGGCGGGGGGGGCGTGGAGAGCGGCTGCCAGCACCAGTGCGCCTCTTTACGTGCCTGCAAGTCAAACACCGGGGCGTTGGGTACGGTCGGCGCGCTTTCTTCCGGCCAGGCCGCCCCGTCGGCAATCCATTTGGTCAAAATGGCGATCTCCTCCGCAGGCAGTTTGTTCTTGGGGGGCATCTGATAAATTTCGCCATAATTGATGACATCAATCAACAGGCTTTTGGCCGGGTCTCCCGGGACAATCGCCGGGCCGGTGTCCCCCCCCTTTAGTAATCCCGCCCGCGAATCAACCACCAAACCCGCCTCTGGCTCCGCCAGCTTGTGGCTGTGGCATTCGCCGCAATGCTTGATCAACAGGGGGCGGACCGATGTTTCAAAAAACTCCAGTTGTGCCTCGGTAAATCGCGGGGCTTCCGGCTGTGGGGCGGGGGAAGCAGGCGACGGCGATGTCATGCCAGGCTCCGCGGCTCGAATGACCGTTGCCAAGATGAACATCCAAATCAGGCAAGTCCCCCTCTCTAGTCGGCAATGTTGAAAAAAACCAGCGGCCCAGCGCGAATTTGGGGGGAGTAAACTTTTCATAAGGTTTGCTTTGGTAATAATTAACAGCAGGGGAAAGACGCCGACGCGGATGGTCGGTAATAATGGCGGGAATCGGCTCGCAAAGGGGCTATAGCTATTTTAAAGCAACTTTTGCCGCCAAGCACTAGAAAAATGCGCTAAATGCCAGTCAATTGGCGTTTGTTTCCTTTCCCCCGCCCCCGGATTGTATGTCGCGAATTTATTTGGATCACGCCGCCACCTCTTTTCCCAAACCACCACAGGTCTATGCCGCGGTGAACATGGCCCTGCGCGAATGGGGAGTCGCCGCCGGACGGGGCACCACCCGCGAAGCCGTGGAAATCAACCGTATGCTCAGCCAAACTAGGCAACGGCTGGCTGAACTGTTAAATGCGACGGATCCCTGTGGCGTGGTATTTACTCAAAATGGGACCGCCGCGCTTAATCAGGCCCTGCATGGTTGGCTGCGTCCCGGAGACCATGTCATTTGCACCGCCGCCGATCATAATTCGGTCTTGCGCCCCTTGGCTTGGATGGCGGAGCAGACGGGTGTCTCGGTCACTTGCCTGCCGTGCTCCAGGAGCGGCTGGGTCGATCCAGATGATTTTTCCCGGCATTGGCATTCAAATACCCGACTGGTCACGATTTCTCACGCCAGTAATGTTACCGGCGTGGTCCAAGATGCCGCGGCGATAGGAAAGCTGGCGCAGGCTCGAAACACGGTCTTTTTGCTGGATGCGGCGCAAACACTGGGTTGTGTGCCGATCGATGTGCACGGTTGGGGAGTGGACCTGTTGGCGGCTCCCGGACATAAGGGATTATTTGGCCCCCTGGGAACGGGAATATTGTATGCCAGCCCTCGCTGCCAGGCGGAGTTACGCCCACTGCTTCAGGGTGGGACGGGCACCGTCAGCGAAAGCGAACAACAACCCGCCGACTGGCCGGAACGAATGGAGTCCGGTAATTTGAACGTTCCGGGAATCGCGGGACTGCTGGCGGGGGTAAATTGGGTGTTGGAGACGGGAGTCGCACGAATTCACGCCGACCAGCAACAACGGCGGCGGGATTTTGTGGATTTATTGCGTTCAGCCATAGGAGAACGGGTCAGCCTGTTTGGCTGCCAGTCATTGTCAGAATCGGTGGGGATTGTTAGCCTGAACGCGACGGACTGGGAACCCCAGGATCTGGCCGTGGTCCTGGATCAGCAATCTCCCCGCGTACAAATTCGCGCTGGCTTGCACTGTGCCCCGCGGATGCATGCCACCCTGGGAACAATTTCCCGGGGAGGAACCGCCCGCTTTAGTTGGGGACCGCTGAACACCTGGGAAGAATTGTCGCTAACGGGCCACCTGCTGCAACGACTTTTGACTTCGTGATCAATTTAATTTGTTAATTGTGATGAGCAAACAACCCTGGTATGCCGAGACGGGATTGCGTTTTACCTGCACGCAATGCGGCGATTGCTGCACGGGGACGCCGGGTTTTGTTTGGCTTAACGCCGCCGAGAGTGCCGCTATGGCCCAGCGGCTCAATCTTTCCTTGGCCGAGTTTCACGAAACCTACACCAAAAAAGTAGGTGCTCGCCGCTCCCTGATCGAGCGGGAAAATGGCGACTGCATTCTGCTCGACCCGGTTACTCGTGGTTGCACTGTCTACGAGGACCGGCCCCGCCAGTGCAAAACCTGGCCCTTTTGGGATTCCAATATCGAGTCCCCCCAAGCCTGGGCCGAGACCTGTTCCGCCTGCCCCGGTTGCAACCACGGCCGGTTGTATACTGTTAGCGAAATTCAAACCCAAGCGGCGGTGATCAAGCTTTAGACCTCTTGCCAGCCGGGACTTTGCCATGGCCCTTTTTACATGACAATGCCTCTTCATGAATTAAAAATCCAACTAAACAACGCCAGTCACCCAAATTGCCCCTTCTCTCTGGTTTTCTAGTTTTTCCCTGTTTTATCGGTTGTTGGGTTGATGACCTGGAATTTATGAGTTTCCACGGATAAAACGCCTAAAAATTGCCTGCGGTTACCCGCAATGCGCTGTTTAACAGTGGCTATACCCCCGATTTTTGACGGGGTCGGCAAGTAAATTGCGTACAATCGGCAGATATGGTTACGTTCGCTGGGTCCCTAATTTGCTTGACACTAATGCTTATGCCACCTACACTTGTAGCATCCCGCTGATTTTGCAAATGACGTTAAGTTGCATAGTTAAGGGAGTTTTTGGGACATCTCAGGCCTATTGCAGGCTTGTCACAGCATGCCGGGAAAAGTGCTTTACCATGACCAAGAAAGACATTGTCAAAACGATTGCCGACCATAGCGAGCTAACACAACTCAAAACCAAAGAAGTTGTGCAAAAGACGTTTAACGAGATCGTCAATATCCTGGTGGCGGATCGGCGGATTGAATTGCGTAATTTTGGCGTTTTTGAGGTCAAAAAGCGGGCGGCACGCAAAGCCCGGAACCCCCGCACCGGCGATAAAGTCTTTGTGGATGAAAAGTTTGTGGTGACGTTTAAGCCCGGAAAAGAGATGGAAGAACGCGTGCGTGAACTAGAACGAATGGAAGCCGCCAAGAAAGCAGCCGCCAAGGTCGCCACCGAGCATAACCATGCGGAACCTCCCCCTTCCGTCCCCGAAACTCCCTAATTTATCATCTTTTATTCATCACTTGCCTGTCGGGGTGGTGCCTTCGAGTCCTTACTCTTTGGCTCTTCACCGCTTGGTATAAATTCTAAGTCGCTATCTGGTCATGATTTAGCACTGGGCCAGGGGCTGATCGCCACAGTTCAATGACATTTCTCGTAGCGCTTTCCTGCTAGCGCGCTTTGGCAATCTGACGCGCCATACCAAAAGAGTTTTTTGTCTCTTTTAAGATAAAAATACGCCTTGTTTTAAGTCTATAAATGCCAAGTGGTTATCGACACAGGCTAAAAATTCTGGGAAATCCGCAAAATCGATTTAATCCCTACGATCGGATCATCCGATAATTATTGCGACATCAGTTCCCCAACACATGGGGGACGGGTTGATTTGGAAGAGTGATCAGGCGTCATTTTTCACTGGATCAGCCCCGGGAAGCGAAATTCGGACGGGACGACCGAACAAAGCACAACGACGGCGGATTCGCCACTTTGTTGGGCAGCGTCAGAATTCATGAAGGACCACACCATGCATAAAATGATTTTAGCAGTGTTGTTGGGAGCCACCCTGGTTGCAAACACGGGTTGTATCATCCCAATTTACTCTGGCGATCCTATGCGTCGTGCGGGGCAATTGCTGAATACCTCTGAAGATCTGCGTCAAATTGAGGACGATTGGGAACGGATTTGGTTCCTGGATCAGCCGTCGCACATGTCGCTTATGCGGACGCATGGCGGTATTCTATAGGTTGACTCCGTTGGCAATAAATCATCCTCGGCTGGCGTAATTTGCGCTAGCCGGCCAGCAATCTCCAAACTTCCGTCCCGGCGATCTGCCGTGCGGCGACCATAGCCAGCCACACGCCCAAAAGCGCGCTCCCCAGTCGCCGCGCGCTGCGGACGGTCGCGTCATTGAGGGAATTCCCCCCAAAGGCCAACTCAAATAACCCCGGCAAAACCGCGAAACTTCCCAGCGCCCCCGCCACCAGCAGGCACGCCGCGAGCGGGGATTCTCCCAAGTAAAGGTTTTGCCAGTTTGTGGGCAGCAAGAGTAAATTAGTCAGCCCCGTCAATATTTGTAACAGAATCGCCGCCAGGGCCAGTTGACTTCCGCTGCGCAGCGCTCTCAAGGCGGCCATCTCGCCGGTTGGTCCAGCGGTCGCCAGCCTTTGCGGCATATGTAACAACGTTACCCCGACAGATAATAGCATCGCCCCCCAGTGATGAATCACACGGCCCCAGACATCGGCGCGGCCCAGCAATGTACGATAAAGATCGCGGGTGAGGGGATCGTTTGCCAGATTTGCCGTGGTGATCAACGTGGAAAACATGACAAACAGCAGGGGAAAGTGATAGGTGGTATTGGCCCCCGCCAATAGATTTAAGACGGCGGACCCCCAGCCGGGGAATGACATCTCTTCTTTATGGCGTCGCGCATCCAGCCACAATGCCAAAAGTTGACACGCTAGTGAGAATCCCAGCGTTCCCAGCATGGATGCCCAGCGCGTGCCCCAAAGTCGCGTCATCGCCGCGGAAACAGATAAGTCTGGATCGCTCGCGAATGCCGCATGCACACCCCACAGCAAAAATCCCAATCCCACGCCTAAACTCAGCGCTGCAAGGCTAACCCCAGCCAGACGCCGGATGACCAACAGCCGCGCGGTTGCCTCCGCCGGCGCTAATTTGCGAAAAAATGCCACAAGTTCCCAGATTCCCGCGACCAACGGTCCCACGCTTCCCACGCCCACCAGGACCAGGTGCAAAGTCAAAACAGGGATGATCAACCAGATCATGGGCGAGCAGAAATTGGTTAAAAAAGCGATTAAATGAACGCCGTAGGACGTAATTTTGAACGTTGTGTTATCCGGCTAGCAATTTGCCAAAAAGGGACGTAAACTAATTTTAGTTCAGCAAGGGCTGATTGTCATGCGGGCAGTGTGTGGCAGAGGCAAAATTGGCAGTAAGAGCAAAGATAGCAGTCGTGTGTAGATTGCAGGGAGCAAGTTGATTACAGAGGGCAAAAAGCTGAACTTTCATTCTGCATTCATACTTCTAAATTTGACTTCGGGCGGTTAGCTCAGTTGGTTAGAGCGACTGGTTTACACCCAGTAGGTCGCGGGTTCGAATCCCCCACCGCCCATTGGATATGTTTGCCGTTCCCGGGAATCTGCAAATTCCCCACGATTTTCGCATATCGGGTTTCTTGAATACCCCCCAGTTCCCCCTAGTTCCGCAACTGTTTGCCGTTCTATTGCCGTTTTTTTCGGGGCAGTCAATTTTTCTTTTGAGTATTCACCCCGCACCGCTTTAGCGTGCTCATCACCTTTGGCCCGCAAGTAGTGCTTGGCCATCACTTCCACGGAATGACCGAGCCATTCCGCCGCCTTGGGAATAGGCACCCCGGCTTCGATGAGGTCCGTTTCGAATGATCCCCGCATGGCGTGCCATGCCTTGGGCCATGCTGGCAATCCGGCTTTGGTCCGAATGTCCATCAAAGTTGACCGCAGGTTCGTATGACGCCAGTCGCCGTTGCAATCGGCTTGGCTTCGATGTTTGGAAATAACGAATACCGCCCCCTCTGGGGCCATATCCCAACATTCCTGCAAATATTGCCGTATCTCGGGGAATATGGGGATTGTCCGCGTTTGCTTGGTCTTGGGGCTGTGGAACATGATTTCTTCCCGTTCCCAGTTCACGCTTTGCCATTTCAAGGTTAGGGCTTCGCAGGGCACCCGGAATCCAGCAAACCGCGATAGTGCCACCAGCAACCGCCATTCGGCATTAGGGCAATGCTCGATGAGTCGCCGGGCCTGTTCCGCTTCTACGTACACATTGCGGGAGTCATCAACGGTGGCTTTAATTGAAACTTTGTGGAATGGATTTTTGCGAATCACTTTAGGGGTCAAATCGGCGAATATCGTCTTGATGAGTCGCAATCGCTTATGGGCCGTGCTCGGGGCGAGGGTCCGCTTCTGTCCCTTTTGTTTGACCAACTTTTCCGACAAGAGCCAATTCTTAAAAGCTTGGGCGTGCTCGTGGTGAATCTCATTCACTTTTTTATCCGCCCCAAAAAATTGGATGAGTGAATCGGTTGATTGTTTCCAAATGGCTTTGGTGGCCGCCGCTCCCGCGTGCGAATCGACATATCTTTGTGCCGCCTGGGCCACGGTGGGAATTACCTTGGCCTGGGGGCATAGTCCGCCATCGGCCAACTTTTTGTAAAACTTGGGTGTTAGACCCCGCAACCAGAGCTTGGCTTCCTGGGGCATCCCCGCGTTTTTATCGCGGGCGGATTCCAAGAGTTCGACAAAATATTCCACGCGTTTGGCTTCGGCTCGTTTCATCACCCCCAGGCTGACCGCTTTGCGTTTGCCATCGGCATCAAAGAATTGCACGTGCCACCGTCCGGCTTTGGTACTGTAAAGGTTGGCCATGTTATTTGTTTCCTGGGGGTTGTTCTGTCACAATTACCCGCAACCGCAGCACCCGGGCCACGCGGTCCAGGTTATCAAGGCTAAGCCCTGCTTGCTTGTGCACAAATCGATGTAAACACTCGGCGGGTACTTTGGACAACTGGGCCAAGCGATAGCGGCTCATGCCGCAATTCAAAATCGCTTGACGGATGCCATCGGTAAAGGTTTCTCTTTTTGCCATATACACAAGTATATCGGCATGTTGATTTACAGTCAATTAGGTTGATTCTCAAATTTGCCATTAGCGGGCCGGTTGGTCGGTTGGTATCCAAGGTCGCATTCATGGTCAAATCGCTTTGTAATGCAATCCTGTGCGGTCGGTTTTTCGCCACCGCTGCATCGGGAGTGCTTGGCTTGGCAAGTAGGTACAAAGTAGTAGGTTCAAAATTGGAATAATTACAATTTTGAAAACGCACAGCCACGTTTACAAACCGCGTAGCCGACAATCGCTTCCTCAACCGCTGCATCGGGGGTGGAGGGCGCGGCCAGGAGGTATAGGGTGGATTAGTCAAAAAACGACAATTTGTCGGATTTGAATCTGCCTGCCACCTGCATCATTCTCTGTGCGTTGCGCTCACTCCAGCCAAACTCTTTCTCCAGCCACTTGCCGAATTCGCCGTGAGGTAGGTTGGTCAAAATGGCAAATCAAGCGGATTAGGTTCCCGGTTGGCATACAACTTGGCCTCCGCCAAAAACGCCCTGATGCCTGCCCGCTCTTGGTCGGTCTCTGGCCCCCTGACCTGGGGTAGGTCAAACGTCACTTCCGCCACCTGCCGGACGTTCAATTCCACGGGCCATAACTCCCCTTGCCGGTCTACCGTTTGTCCCCGCCCCCGTCGTTTTTTGGTTTTTGCTGGCATCCGTGCCCCCTGTTAAATTGGGTAATCTGCAAACCGTTTCAAAGTGTGCCAAGTTTCAAAGAGTGCCATATACATTTTCTGTTGGCACACTTTAAATCCAGACGGGAAAATACGGGTCCAAATCAAAGTGTGCCAACTCATCGGGTACATGGCACACTTTAAAAGTGATACGCTTTAAAAATCCACATTGGGGAGTTTCCAGGTCCACTTGCCATGCCGCCCCCCCTGCCGCTCACTAAGGATATTTAGCTCCCCCTTGGCCCGCCATAACGTCCGCCTGGGGATGCCTTGGGCCTGGGCCATTCTCTCTAGCTCGCCGCTCTCTTTTGGTCCAAACTCCAGGGCCGATTGCAAAAACGCTATGGCACCGTCCAAGCTTTCCGCTTTCCGGTCGCCGCCGCCGGGCTTATGGTTCAAAGCTTCGTCGGCGGATATTTCCACGGGGTCCGCACCCCATGCCACTTGGGAATCCACAATTTGGAATGACAATCCAAACACGTCCGGGGCGATATTGCTTTTGGTTGGAAGTAGCAACCGCGTCGCTGGGTCATCGGGGCTTTTGCTAATTGTCCATGCCGTCCGCACCATGCCGACAATCGAGATAGACCCGCTTGTACGATAAATGGCATTGCCGCCGCCGCTCTTGTTTAAGTGGGCAATCAGTACAATCGCGGCCCCCGTACGCTGGGCGAGTCCTTTGAGTGGGTCCAATGCCTGCCTGATTTCGCCCGAGTCATTCTGTTTGACGCCGGCCAAGTAGCTGCTAATCGGGTCGATTATGATAAGCTTGCAATCTTCGATGCCGCTCGCCGCCTGTTCCAAAATGTCCAGGTCATGCCGCAAGCAAAATTGCCGCTCTTGGTCGCCTGTTCTTATGGCATCCAAAAGGTAAATATGGCCCACGTCGGCACCCATGCAGTCCAGGCGGGGCCGGATTGTGTCCGCCGCGTCATCCTCCGCATTTAAGATGAGCACACTTCCCCGAGGGGCCGAACAACTCGGGGCATCGGGCCACGGGCTGCCCAATGATACCCGCGTTGCCAAATCTAAGGATATGAAACTTTTGCCTAGTCCGGGGTCGCCCGATATGAGGGTCACTTTGCCGCAAGCGATACGCTGGGGCCAGAGCCAAGTTATTTCTTCGGGTTGAACGTCATTCATGCAAATGAGCCTTGGGGTTGTGGTGGTGGATATTTCGCCATCGGCTTTGCGGGCCGCGTCCTGGGCCAGGGCAATCAGCCATCTACCGTCCAGGGTTGTACCGTCCTGTTCATGGCATCTTGCATCTATGGCCAAACTGGCTAGGCAAGCTTGCTCCACAAATGCCATGCGTTCTTTGGCCGCGTCCAGGTCGATAACATCCGAAAATACGGACTGGCCATTCTCAATAATCTCAAATTTGCGTTTGCCAATTTTCGATAGCGGTCCCGCTTTGACTTCGATATTCATGCTCGCACCCGCCGCCGCGTTGCGGTCTGTTTGGGTACGCTTCCCAATTGAATAGCCTGGGGTTCCGCTGTCGTTTCCGGCTCTTTGATTGCGATAATGGCCCGGGCCAGACCCTGGGCGAATTGGGGCATCATCCGCCGCTCGGGCAGGGGGAATTCACTCAATAGCAACTCCACCGCCGCCAGTTCTTCCCGTGCGGTTCCCACGCAATAGCGGGGCCGGACTGGCCCACGCTGACCACGCTGGCGGGCCAAATCCTGGGCCACTTCCCGCAAAATAAATCGGGCATCAAACTCTGTAAAATCCGTGTCATGCATGATAAAATTTCCTTGTGCTATGCGGCCTGGGCTGCCACCCGTCGCCGCGTGATGTTGGGGGTTAAGCTATGGGGCCGGGCGGGTCAAACCGTCCGGCTCTTGTTTTTCATAATCCTCTGTGTTGCCAGGGTCTTGGCCGCTTTGCGTAATAGCTGCCGCACTGGAATAAGCAGTGTTTGCAGCTTGTCCTGCTCGGCACTTGGTGCACGTGTTTTTCTCAACCAAGCCCCGAGAGACTTCAGGCGATATTTAGCACTTCTAAAAATCTCGTCTGTCTTGGCTTTTAGGTCGCCCGGTTCGTCGCCATCAACGTCCGGGTCGGAATCGAGCAATTCAACTCGCTTGGGCTTTTGAGGAATTGCATCTTTGAGTTTCAATGCTCCCGATGCCACCTGCTGCAATGTTCCCTCTGGCACATGTCCAGCCGCTTCAGCCTTGGCTAGTGCCACCGCTTGACGGGCTTTGTGCATCGACGTTCCCGCCCGGGCCGCCACTTTGCCAACCGTGCTGTTTGCGTCTTTTGCTTTGGTATCGCGTTTATCAGGTGGAGACGATTTCGTCTCCGCCTGCTCCTTGGCCTTGCCTGTCGGATTACCGCTCTTACCCTTCTCAAATTGCGTTGCCTTTTGCTTCGCTTCGTTCTCCGCTTCGATAAGTGGAACAATACAAGCGGACGCCGCCACGCGTTGATCTTCGGTTAAATGACGCCGCGTTGCGTTCGTTTCGTATATCCACTGTGACAACGTGTTCTTACACTGTGGCTCCCATTCAGTACGCGGAATATCATCACGCCACTTACCAAGCGATTTCAAATGCTCGATTGCCCGTAGGCGGTTGCGTCCATCGACCAGCACGCCATCAAAAAAGACGATTGGTTCAAGCAAGCCAAATCGCTCAATTGAATAAACCAAGTTTTCAAATTCTTCCCCTTCCACAAGAGGAAAGATTGATGCCGCTGGATGCACCTTGTAACCGCAGATTGTTTCTTGTGGTTCGCTCATATGGCACCCCCATTAACTGGTTGGGCTTGCAAGCCATCGAGCCACGCGTTTAACTGCTTTGGGCGATAGAGCACCCGCCGCCCAAGTTTGACCGCTGGAATCTCCCCCTCTCGGGTCTTTTTGCGTAACGTCTTTAAGCAAATCGAGAGTAGCTTCGCCGCCTGTTTGGCGTTGACCAAAATAGGCTTGGTTGGCTTAGGTTGGGGTTGGCGGTAGATACTCATCGAGCACCCCCTTGGTCCGCCTGGGCGTGCTTTAAGAGTGCCCGGATTGTTCGCCACTGAAAGCGAATCTCCCCATCGGGCAAAATAACATGCGGGAGTTTCCCCCGCTTGGCCAATCGTTCGGCTTTGCCTAGCGGCCAGCCTAGTCGCCGGTCAATGTCGGCTGTGAGCAATAATCGCGGCATCATAGATAATGGCTCCTGAGTTAAGGGGCTTGCGATATGCTTCCCCTAAACTCAGTCCCACCAACACGCCGCCAAGAGCTTTAGTTACCTTTTGGCACCTTTTGGCACCTTTCGTTTTCTAATCGAGCCACCAATAACCGGGGCCACTTTTCCAGTCCGGCCATAACAATAGGTTTCCTCTCCAACTGCCTGTAGGCTCGCGGGCTTGTGTTCGCTTTTGGTAAACTCAACTTCGAGATTATCCCACCATTCCAAGAGCCGGGCCTTGTCACACTTCGGGGGCTGTCCCTTTTGGCCAAAAATAATAGGGCCGTTGTAGGAGGTGTTTAATTGCTTTATCCGCCGTTGATTCTCGGGGTTGGCTTTCATCCCCACCGCGTCCAAAATCTCGGCGAAATTAAAAAGCCATTGTTTAGGGGGCTTGTCGCTCGCCCGTCGATTGTCCGGGGCCGGTTCGCTATCGAGGGGCCGCATCGTCGCCGCCGCTGCCCGCAGTTTGCCCGCCGCGTCATCCGTTGGCTTTCCGGTCATCATCTGCCCCAGCACCACCAGGGCCGCATTTATAGCGTGCCTGAGCGATAGCGTGCTCTCGTCGCCCGCCCGCTGTAGCTCGGTGTAAATCACCTGGGCCGGTCGATGCCCATTAGAGATTGCATAACCGCTCGGGCGAGTATCGAGGTAACGTCCGATAAGTCGCCGCATCAATGGGCTGTTGCCAGCTTCGAGGGCCTGGGCAATTGTCTCTAGCTGTTCCGCGTGCCAATGTAGTTCCCCTGCCATGATCGCATCCTTGCCATAAGAGGTTGCGGGCGTTGACTGGCAAGAGCCTAGCTTTGTTGGCAAGGATAGACGGTCCCTTGCCAGCCAACTGATTACAATTCGCCGCGTTGCAACACGCCGAATCCACCGCTTCATAAAGTATATGCAAGTTCAGTGTGCAAAGTAACACCCCCCGCCAGTACCCCCCAACACCGCACCGCAAAGAATCTCAATTTGGAAGTGGAAAGTCGCGAAACAAAGAGCGATTTTTATCGACCGCATCGCTATAATGGCCAGAAAGTACCTTGATTAGGGGGGCACCCCCCCCCGTCATCGTAGGTTCTCCTTACCAAACGCCTTAAATGCGGTCGCCAAGCATCCTACCCCCCGAACCAAAATACTTTCTTTCCAAAAATACTTGACACGCCTGGGGGGCTTGGGGGGCGGTCTGTCCTAAACAAAAAACCCCGCCACTGAGAGAAACAGTAGCGGGGTCGCACTTGGCTTTACCCCATCACAAAGCTTCGAACAACCAAACGGGGCTTCGTGAATCGAAACCAAGCAAGCTTGCGGGGGATGTTCCCCGCCGTTTTATCGTCGGCTTGGCGGGGTCTTTAGCTCCCGCACCAATTTCTTAAGGGCGTCGATTCTGGACATGCCAGACTGTTCCAATTCCGCCACCTTGCGGGCCGTCACATTTTCAGCCGGTCGCCGCGAAAAGGGCGGCGGGTTCGGTCGATGCCATGTGGCCTGTGGCGTCGGCATGTGTCGGGGTTCTCGGTAGTCATTCACTTGTCACCCCCTGATCCACAAAACGGACGCTACCTAACGCGTTGTGTCCCGCTGGCAGTTGGTCGCCGATACGGGCCGAATCCGCATCACAAACGACGGCAAACCCACGATCACTTTCGGGGTCAATTTGCGGTTGAATAACCTGGGTCCGGCTCCGTGTGGGATCGCACAACAACCACACCCGTGCCGCCTGTTCCGTGACGTTGGCAATCGGCGGTATGGCGTGCTGTTGCATCGTTCGCAAGCTTGAAACAGTCGCGTAACACGCAATCAAAACCGCCGCACCGTTGGCCGCCAGACGCTGGGCCAACTCCAGGGTTTCATGGCCGCGGGTTGTGTTTGGCGGCAACCATAAAACGCAATACTGGAATTGGTCGGCGAAACATTCCAAATCATCGCTGGTGAGCGAGGAAACATGATACAGCCGCCGTAGGTCCAGTCCGTTCGCGGTCGCGGCATCCGCCAGTTTGGCGGGGTCCAATGGTCCCGCGAATAACAGGTTTTCATCGATGAGGTTGATTAGCTGCATCGTCACCGGGAGCAAGCTAGTTTGCTGCTTGTTCGGCACACAAACCAATGCGGAAACTTCACCAGGGGTGAATAACCGCCGCAGACTGGCTAACCGTTCCCGGCCAATGCTGGCCAAGCAAACGGCACGGGGTTTTTCTAAAAACGTTGTCATGGAAAATCTCCTAAATTGGGGGTTGATTCAAAAATTGTGGGGCCGCTGGCCAAAGTGGCGGGCAAGCCCCTGGGTTATCACTTGCTGTTCACGTATGCCATTGCTTTTGTGGCGTTGCCGCCATTACCCTCTGCCAGCATCAAGGCATGAAGCTTTGAATCGTTCTTAACTAGCCAACTGGTTGCCTTGGCACGGTCGCCGTTAAAACGGCTCTTGGCTAATTCGGTAACCTTGTCATTCCACTGGGCCAGATAACTGCTCATTGAAAAATCTCCTAAATCGGGGGGGTCAAAATAAAAATCCAGAAAACTGAAATCTCTATTGCTTGGTGTTCACCCCCTTGCCAGAAGTGGCACTTGTATCGCTGTCATGGCCCGCTTGGGCCAGTTTGAGAATCTTTTTTCGGATGCCTGGGGGCAGGGTCGGCCATACTTTAATGACCGCGTCCAGGTCGGAATCGAGAGATAGATTTTCGGGCTTTGCCGTTTCTGTGCCGTTATTTTCTGGCGATTGCAGAATTTCCCGGGTATTATGCGAATCTTCGAATCCCCCACCGCCCAGTTTCTTATGTTGCTATCCCGGGCTAGCGCGTCATTTTCGGGAAATTCACGGCGAGTAAAACTCGCCGGTACGGAAACGCGTCGCGGCGAAGTGCACTCCCCTCCTGAAAACTCCACTGCTCCATCCCCCCTCTTACTCCACGCGAATTTGGCGGCGAGTCAGGCGGCGGGTCAGGCGGGCGCGGGTCGTGTCCAGCAGCACCGCCGCAAAGATCAACCCCGCGCGGGCGACGGGGTAGGCGTAGGGGTCGGCCCGCAATTGCACCAGCCCGGTTTCGATCGTTTGAAATAAAATCGCCCCGCACAAGGTTCCCGGAAGCAGTTTCCCTCGACCGCCAAACAAGCTGGTTCCCCCCAACACGGCGGCGGCGATGGCGATGAATTCTTTTTCTTCGCCAAAGTTGGGGCTGACCGCGCCGGTTTGCATGAGCAACACACATCCTGAAAGGGCCGCGCACCCGCCGGACAGCACATAAACCAGCAGTTGCAATCGCGTGACCCGCACACCGGCCTTTTGTGCGGCGAGGGGATCGCTTCCCAGGGCGTAGATTTGTCGGCCCGCCGCCGTAAAAGAAAGCCACCATTGCCCCCCGCACGCCACCAATCCAAATAGCAATATCGGCAAAGGGACCCATCCCCACCGCGCCGCGGCCAACTCGGTCACGGCGGATGGCATGTTGAGCGCGCGGGTCTGGGTGAGCCACAAACCGAGCCCCCGCAGGATAAACAGCATGGCCAACGTGGCAATAAACGGCAGCACCCGTAACCGCGTGATCAGCAGGCCATTGATTGCCCCTCCCGCCAGGCCCACAACCACGCCGCAAGCCAGCGACAGCCAGATGGGTTGACCGGCGGCGATCATTTTTCCGCTGACGGCCATTGCCACAAACATCAAGCTGCCGATGCTTAGATCCACGCCACCCGTCAGTAGCACCAGCGTCATGCCGACGGCGGCGATACCGGTGCCGCTGGAATGTTCCAAGATATTCAGCAAATTTTGCCCCGCGAGCATTTGCGGCGCGAACGCGGCAAAAACCAAGAGCACCAACCCGCATAGTAACACGGGTGATTGATCCAATAGCCATACTAGCAGCGTGACGGGTTTCATGCGGTGTCGCCTGGCTGGATCCCGGGTTGCAAAGCTACCACTGATTTCGCGGGACTGGAATGTGCCGGCGTGTCGGCCCGCAAGGCCGCGGATAAAATCCGCTCCCGCTCAAACTCCGACCGATCAAATTCCGCCACGACCTCCCCCTGGCACAGAACCAGCAACCGATCACACAGGCCGAGGAGTTCTTCAATTTCCGAAGAGATTAGCAGAACGCTCGACCCGGCGGCGGCCAATTGCTGAATCAAGCAATAAATTTCATATTTGGCCCCGACATCGATCCCGCGGGTTGGTTCGTCCAGAATAAACACCCGCGGCTGATTGAGCAGCCATTTTCCCAGGACGACTTTTTGCTGATTGCCGCCACTGAGTGTCCCCACCGGTTGGAAAGATTGGGCCTGGGGAGTCAATTTAACCGCTTGCCGCATTGCCTGGCTGGCGGCGCGCAGCTTAGCTCCATGCAACATACCGGTAAAGCGGCCGGAGTACCGCTTGGCGGCGACCAGCTCTAGGTTTTCGGCGATCGATGCCGCCAGACACAGCCCATCGTCACGGCGGTTTTCCGTCAAAAACGCCATCCCCGCGGAAATCCGCGCCGGGGTGGACCAATGGGTGATGTCTTGTCCCGCCAGGGTCACGGCTCCAGACCGGAGCGCATCCAGCCCAAATAAGATCCTGGCCAGTTCGGTGCGCCCGCTTCCCATGAGACCGGCCACGCCCAGGATTTCGCCCGATTTCAGGGAAAAACTGATGTCGCGGATGCTACCGGGCAGTGTCAGGCGGTTAGCGCGGAGTAGTTCCGTCCCCAGGGGATTGGAGTGGCGGGGGGGAAACAACTGATCGGTGGTACGCCCCACCATGCAGGAAACGATTTTTGGAGTGTCAAATTCCGCGACCGGTCCGGCGGCCACGACCTGGCCGTCGCGCATGATGACCAAATCCTGGCACAGTTGCCGCACATCGGCCAGCGCGTGGGAGATATACACAATGGCCGCCCCGTTTGCCCGTAAGCGTCGCAATAGGCCGAACAAGCGTTCGATTTCGGGTGCGGTGAGGGAAGTGGTCGGCTCGTCCAGGATGATCAAGCGGGCCTGCCGGGCCAGGGCCTTGGCAATTTCCACCAGTTGTCGCTCTCCGGCGGAGAGTCGTTCAACTAGCGTGGCGGGGGAAATCTCCAAGCCCACTTGCTTTAGTAATGATGCCGCGGTCTGTTGGGCGGTCTTAAAATCGATTCCCCACCAAGCGCGGGGAAAGCGCGTGAGCCACAGATTTTCGGCAATGCTTAGATTGTGAAATAGGTTTAGCTCTTGGTGGATAAATGCCACGCCGGCTTGATCGGCATCACGGGGGGAAGAGGGGGCATACGGTTTTCCGGCCAGCCGCATGGCACCGCCGTCGGGGGGTGTCACGCCGCCCAAGATATTCATGAGTGTTGATTTGCCTGCGCCGTTTTCGCCGACTAGGCCCAGGATTCGCCCGGAAAAGAGTTCCCAACTGACATCCCGGAGGACGGGATTTCCCGCGTAGGCTTTGCGGATGTTGTGAAACATAAAAAAGGGTTCGGGCTGTTCATGCCAGGTTGTCATGCGGCCGCTCCCCGTGTGCGCCAGACATCCACGAGCGCCGCCAAAAGGATGACCCCCCCCTTGATGATCATAATCATAAAATACGACAGGTTGAGCAAGTTGAGGCTATTGTCGATCAAGGCCAAGAGCAACACTCCGCTAAACGTCCACGCAATACTCCCCCGTCCGCCAAACAGGCTAGTCCCGCCGATGACGGTGGCGCCGATGACATCGAGCAGATTTTCCTTCCACTGCACGGGAGAACCGGTTTCCAACTGGGCGGTAATCAAGATCGCCCCAACCGCCGCGCACAGGCCGCTCGCCGCATAGGCCAGAATGATCGTCCCTTCCACGGGCACACCCGATACCCGGGCCGTGGCGGCGTTATATCCCACGGCCCGCAGTCGTCGTCCCCACAATGTGCGAGTCAGCATGAATTGTGTGCCCAGGCAGACCGCGCCGGCGATCGCCGCGGCGACGTACAAATTTTGGCCCAAGATTAGAAAGCCGGGCGGCAAACCGGCGATTGATTTGCTGTGCGTCAGCCAGATCGTCAGTCCGCTCCAAAACATCATGCTGGTGAGGGTGACCATGAACGCGGGCATTTGCAGAATGGCCACGCACAAGCCATTGAGCAGACCGAGCGAGGCTCCCAGGATCAGCATGACCATGATGGCCGCGGGGATGCCTCCGGAGTAATTGGTCCAAGGCCCCTGGTCTGCGGTGAGGAGCCCGGCCCCCGCGACGCTCACCACGGCGATGATCGATGTGACGGACAGATCAATCCCCCCCGTGATGAGCACCAGCGTCTGTCCGGCCGCCACGACCAAGAGTGGCAAAAGCGCGCTTGCGATATTGGCGGCGTTTTCCGGGCTGCCAAATCCCGGGACGGCAATCGCCATCCCCAACGCATAGCTAGCGCACAAGGCCAACGTGAAAAACTGGGATTGAAGGAGCCGCCGAGACATTTCTGGGTCTCACAGATTTGCGATAGCATTGGTAAAAGGGGGACGGGAGTCTTCCGCGAACAAGTCGAATTGCCAAAAGCGATTTCACTGCGTCAGACTCACGACCCCCAGGTAATCACTGCGCCGGCTTCACATTTGCCCCCCACATGCGGGGCTTTAACTCCGCCATGTTTCCCTGGTGAATCACAAAGCCCGGATCCTTAATCAGCGGCGGCACGGTTTTTCCCGCGATTAAGTCCAAGAGCGCCTGCACCGATTGCTCCGCCTCAAAATAGACATCTTGCACGCCAGTGGCGTCCAGATAACCGTCCCGCAACATTTGATACGCGGTGGCGTCGCCGTCAAATCCACCTAGGATGACATGCCCCGGCTCGCCAATTTTGTGATACTTGTCCGCCCCCTTGAGCGCCGAGACGATCGCCGGCAGCAAAAAATCCGATGAGGTAAAAATCAGCCCAATCTCGGGATCGGCCTGCAGGGCATTGACCACACCCGCTTGAGCTTTCTCCAGACTCCATTCCGACGGGACCTGCGCGACCACCTCCACGGCGTCCTCGTTACCCATGATGGCGGCGTTAAACCCGTCCCGGCGGCCAATGGCGTTGATATCTCCCAGGTCTCCCAGGATGACCATCGCTTTTTGCTTTTTGCCGGTTTTTTTCGCTTGTTCGACCAGGAACGCCACGGTTTGTCTGGTGATTTCCTGATTATCGGCCTGCACCGCCACGCTCACGGCATCCCCGGCCGCGGCGGGTCGGTTAAACAGGACAATGGGAATTTTAGCAGCGTTGGCCGCGCGGATCGCCGGAATGCATGATTGGGCATCCTTGGGCACCATAATGATGCCATCCACCTTGCGGGTGATAAAATTTTTGACCTGTTGCAGTTGACGGTTGGGGTCGCTATCGGCGATCGCCTCGAGCACGTTGATGTTGCGCTTGGCCAGCTCGGCCTTGATGGCCTCAAAACCAGCCACCCAATACTCGGTCTGGAGCGTTTCAAACGCGACACCGACGGTGAGCTGGGGCTTGCCGGTGGGGTTGGTGTTTGGCGGGGAAGATCCACACCCTGTTGCCAGTATGGTACAAGCCACTAAAAGCAGGGTAAAAAGCGTACGCGTGAACATAGGGATGACCGTGGGGAGGAATTGGATTTGGAAAGTCATGAAAACCGCGATTATCCATGGCTGTTTTCTGTCTTAGCCACGGATTGGCACAGTTGGAGTGCTGATTTCAAATTTCATATGTCAAATTTCAGATGTCAGATGTCAGACATGATCCTCCGCCAAGCCAGGTTGCTTTAATCATCGACCCGGCCGCTGACGATCATGCGCGTCTGGGCGAGCACGCTTTCCGGCTCAAATAGTTTCAGCCAGTCGGGTTGCAAAATCCGCGTTTGGCCATAACTGGAAATGAGTTGCGCCCCGTCGCTAAAGGGGAACGGCGCCCGCCCAAAGGCGATTCCCAGCTCGACTTTGATATGGCCATACATAAAATCCTCGGCGGCGGCGCGGGGAACCCCCCGGCGGACGGTTTCTTCGAGCGCTTCGCGCAAGGCCCGGACCAGCGCGATGCCGCAGGTCTCGGCCATGGTCGGCTCCAGGATCGCCATTTGCTCCACGGTGATCCGGTGGCTACGGGTGACCGGGCCGTAAAATTGCTTGGCCAGTTCCTCACCGAGGGTGTAATGTTCCTCGGGCCCCTGCAACAGCGCGCAGACAATCGCCTGGCGGGCATCGACGCCCCCAAAGAAATCGTCCCGTTCGCGCGCGGTTTCAAAATGGTCAAACACATCCGGGTGGCAGGGATGTGTCACAAAGTAGGTAATATCCCCCCGCGCGGGCAACTCCCCCGCGTGCGCCGCGGCGGGATCAAGCGTCATCACAATCGTCCCCGCGCGCAGCCGGGGGATGATCTGGGCGGCAATTTTGCCTAGGATTTTATCCGGCAAGGCCAAGATCGCCACCTCCGCCCGCTCGCAAGCAACATCCGCCTCTGTCACGGTCATGCCCCGCTGGGCCACGCGGTCCTGACCGGCGGGATGATTTTCGACTAGCAATAGCTGATGCGGCGGATCGATTTTGAGCAAGTTGTCGGTCAGGCGGCAACCCATTTTGCCCCCCGCGCCAAATATTGCGATACGTGTCATGTATGGTTTCCTGATTTTGATGGGTTGTGAGACATGTTTAGTATTGTAAAAAACGGCGTACAAAGAGGTTTTGTTTCTTGAATTCTGTGCTGGGTTGTGGAACGGTTTATGATCCTTTGGTCGGAATGCCAACCAGATTGTTATAAGAAATAATGTTGCTACGCCGCGAGTGTCCCCCGGAGCAATGTCCCCCACACGTTGTCCTTGCCCACTTGGCCTCCTTTAAAGATTACTTCCAGGCCATCGAGCGCGTTGCAGGTGGTCGCCCGGCAAAGGGGGGAGCCAGGAGCCACGGGGGCCAGCGCCTCCAGCGCGGTGATCCCCAACTGGCGGGCCACATAGCCCGAAGTGTCCCCCCCCGCCACGCCGATGCGCGGCAAAGGATGCGCGGCTAAGACCTCGACTAGGATCCGGCCCAGACAGGGACCTAACACTCGGCCGCTATGCAGTTTGATCTGCATATCGGTAAAGTCCCGCCTACGCAGAGCCTTAATCGTCGCCGCCACGCGGGGGTCCGTCGGGCCCCGACTAGTATGTAAAATCACGTTTTTGCCAGCCCTCAGGTGATGCAGCGCAAGTTGACAAACACGCGCGACTTCGGCGCCACAGAGCGACTCTTCCGCCAGTTTGCAAGGTTCGATAGCTACCGTTTCAAAGCCTTGTTCCTCCGCCCAAGCGATCTGGCGGGCATTGACTGGCGAGCAGCTCCCCGTCAGCACCAACAGTTGCTCCGTGGGCGCAAATCCCGGCGGGGCCATCTCTGACCGCGCGCCTAAACTTTCTAACAAACCCGCGTTCCGCCAATATTCCGCCAGGGCGTATTCCACCCCCGACGACCCAATCACCAATAGCGGCTCCCCGCGCTGGGCCAATTCCCACAGCAACCCGCCAATCCGCCGCAGGTCGTCCGTCGTGCAGGCATCACATAAAATTGCTCCCCCACGCTGGGCGGTCTCCGCAAATTCCGCCGCGTTAAGGCTGGCAAGGCGCGGTAAATCGACCAGGCTGATCGGCAGATCGGTTTGTTTCCCCAGATGCAGCCGGAGATCGGCCTCGGTCATGGGCGTAATCGGATGTTGCCGCATCGTGGGGTGCCGATCCAGACGGGTGACTTCACTATCCAAACCCGAACGGGCAAACAGGTTGCCAAAAGCCTGATACCGCCCCAGGGGCGGCGCGGCAATAAGCACCGGCACGGGCTGTTCGCCAAACACCACCCGGCCCAATTCTAGCGCGCGGCCGATGCTGCCAATCGTGGCGGAGGAATCCCCGGTGGAGCAAACCTTGTAATGGATGATTTTGGCCCCGGAAGCGCGCAATCCCGCAAAGATCGGGGGGAGTTCGGCGTTCATTTCCTCTGGTGACATCGTCCGGCTATGACCGGCGACGCCATACGCCCGCAAACCGGCATAGCGTGCTAATTCTGTCGTGGTGGGGGGCTGTAAAAATAGCACCGTGCGCAGGCCCGCCCATTGCATGACCTCCATGACATCGGCGGATCCGGTAAAGTCATCGCCATAATAGGCCACCAGGGGCAAAGCGGCTGTCGTCATGCGCGCCCTCCAAACTTGGCCAGTGTGGCGTGTAGTTCGGGATGTTCCCGCGCATAGTCCTGAAGCGGAATTCCCAGGGCCGCGGCTTCCCAGGCTTGTTGGATTGCGCGCAAGCCAGCCGCCGGACCGGCGGGATGGGCCATGATCCCCCCGCCCGCCACATACAGCACATCGCGGGTCCCGGTGCGGCGGAGTGTTTCGGGGGCTTGGCCCCCCCATTGGCCAGAGGAAATCACCGGCATGGCAAAGTACCCCCCCCACAGCGGTGCTTGCAGGGACTGAATGGACCGCACCACCGAATCGTCCGTTTCCCAAAATTTGTTGGCCAGGCCATTCACATGTAGATGATCCACGCCAATCGCCCGCCAAATTTTTTGGTACGCGGAAAATTCAATCCCCAACAGCGGATGCCGGGTAAGCATGCCCCAGCCATTGCGATGGCCGTGGATCGGCAATTGACAATGCCGCCGCAGCGCGCTGACTCCCGCGTGTCCCACATGATTCAAACTAACCATCACACACGTGCCGCCGTGCCGCACGACACAATCGTGGTGCCGCAGCATGGCGTCCACCTCGTCGCTGATGTTAACGGCGTACATGATTTTGCGGCCGGTCCGGTCCGCCAGGCGATTGATCACCTCCATCACGCAGCGCACACGCTCCGCTAGCGGGGAATGGGGTGGATCGGCCATCAGTTCATCATCTTTCACAAAGTCGATCCCCGCCTCGCCCAGCTCTTGCACCAACTCCGCCGTCTGCGCGGGGGAAAGTCCGACACTGGGCTTGATAATCGTCCCGATAATGGGCCGTTTATACACGCCCGTCAGCCGCCTCGTTCCGTCCACTCCAAACTGGGGACCGGGGTAGCGCGTGGCAAATTCGGCGGGCAAATCCAAATCTAACAGCTTGCAGCCGGAGTGCTCGGCCAATTCATACAAGTTGCCGCAAACCGTGGCCAGCAGCGTGGGGATGTTGCACCCCATATTGTCAAACGGAAATGAGATTTGCACTTTTGCCCGCTGAAACAGGGGTTTTCCCTGGTTAGCGCTGGGAACCTTCGCTCCGCGCAATGAAGGCATTTCGACGGTTTCCAGCCGTTCAATACCGACCACCCGGGCCCGGGCGCGGGCCTTGAGTTCCTCGGTCTCGCCGGGGACGGGCAAAAACGTCCCCGAGCTTTGTTCACCGGCGATCATTTCCGCCGCTTGCTCGACCGGCAGGGCTGTTTCGATGAGGTAGGTGGCGAGGAGGGGCATATGAATTACGAATTAAAAATGAATAATTAATAATGAAGCGGATGATGAAACATGCGCGCTTTAGCGTGAGGCAGTGAGCAAAAAAAATTCGTGGACATCCGTGCTAATCCGTGGCAAAAAAGTTGTGTCTGATCGCACTGATAGCACTCCTTAAATCAATGCCACCGGAATGACGCATGCATTTTCCGCGCTGGCGTAAGCCGCATCCACCAGTGTCAGCGTTCGCAAGTTGTCCTCCGCCGTCGTTTCCGCAGGCCCCTCGCCCAACAGCGCCCCCAGTAAATTCCTTTGACAATCGACGATGCTCGATTGCACGAGCGCGTATTGCGGGTCCGCCCAGGGGTAATCTGGCGGCGGGGCCAATTCGCGCTGGACGCCATCCGGCCCAAATATCCGCAGTTCATAGTCCAAACCCAAGGACACCCCCCCGGCGGTCCCCTCGACCGCAATGAGAGTCTGGGGAAAGCGGTCCAATTCCCACCGGCTGGCATAACTCAGGTTGCAGGTCACGCCCAAGCCGCCGGCAGCTTCCTCGTTGTCCTGCATCAGGACGACGGTGGCCAGGTCTTCTCCCGCGATATCGGGCCGGATTCGCCGCATATGACAAAAGACGGTTGCTGGCTCGCCAAATAAAAACCGCGCCACGTCCAAAATGTGCGTCCCGATATCGGTCAAAATGAACCGCCTTAAGTCCTTTAAAAATGGTTGATTGTCAAACACCGGAAAACTGTGGGCGTAATCGATCCGTGCCCGGACTAACTCTCCGCAGACGCCGCTAGTCAGGATTTCCTTAAGCCGCCGGATGGGTCGCTGCCAACGCCAATTTTCATGGACGAGCAAAGGCAAGCCCGCCGCGCCGGCTTGTTCGGTTAATGCGCGGGCCTCGCGCAGCAAGGGGGCCAGTGGTTTTTGGCAAATTACCGGCAAGCCCCGAGAAAGTGCCATTTGGGTAAATTGCACATGCGTGCCGACATCGGTCACTATATCCACAAAGTCCAGCTCTTCACGGCGCAACAATTCCTCTGGCTGGTCGTACACGGCGGAAATGCCAAACTCGTCGGCAAGTCTTTCCGCCTTGGCACGGGTACGATTGTACAAAGCGACGCACTTTGCCTGGGGCAATTCCCGCCACGCCGCCAGTTGATAACGTGCCCAAAAGCCTGTTCCAAAGAGCGCAAACCTCAGTTCCCTCATGCCAGGTCCTCCTGTTGGAGGATTTGCACACTATCCGGCGGGAGCCGCCATTCCCTGGTCCGCGCGGGCGCATGCGGGGAGGGCCAGCTTTCTTGCCGCAGACGAACGATCTGAACCTCATCCGTCAAATTTGCCAGCAGCAGGCGCCGCTGGTCGTTGTTGGTCTGGAGGGCGAGGGGGGTGATCGCCAGTGGCTGCGAACTGGATGCCGGGCAACTGGCGTAACAGTCACGCAAAGCGGCAAAAACCCGAGCCACGGGATATTCCCGCCCCATAGCATCCATGATTCCTCCCAGTCCATGCGTCTCGTACATGGTCACGCTGTGGAGTGCGGGCTGGGCTGTCAATTCCCCCAGTGCGGCCACGGTCCAGGCGGCGGCAAAGTCCGTCTGTTGACGGGGATCGGGCCGCGTGATGGGTGTGATCGCAGCCTGTGCCTCACGCGGCGGAAAAAAGCGGGGGCACAGCGTGAGGGGCGAAATGACGACCGGACAATCTCCTGCCATCCGGGCTGATTCAATCAGCCAACGATACGACTGCACGCTTTCACAAATCGAGCGGCGGTCGGTTGCGTGCACCTGCGGATGCAGCGAAAAACAGACCATTCCTCCATAGGGAACCAGCGGCCGCTGGCGGTTGAATTCGGCAAAATAGGCGTTCGTCCCCACGACCAGCCGCGCGGCAAACTCCCCCGCCAAATCCCGCTCGGCCGTCTGGACCAACCATTCCGGCGTGCAGACTTCGTTGGCGGAATAGAGCAAGATTCTCGCAATCCATTGTTGGTGCCCCGAAAGTTCGTGACACACGGCCCCCCAGGCGGCTTCCGCCCCCTGTGCCGCCACCAATGCGACTTCCAGTTGAGTCGCGCTCCGCTGGGTCAGCCGTAGTGCCGCTTGAAGATGTTCTGGCCAGTGGGGATTTGCAAGATTGAGCTCACACCGCAGATGATCAGACTTATATTTGTCCAACGCACTGGCCAATACCTCTGCACGTGATTCATCCACCATGTCCAGGGAATTAGCGGGAAGGGCCAAGCCTATGCGCGGCAACCGCCGGGCCATCCGCCAATCCACCTCCACGGTGATGGCGGTTGAGGTAGTCTGAGGGTCTGACGATACGACCGGGGAGGAACTGATTTCCGGGAATAGCTCTAGGGCCACACTTTGCTGCACCCGTGTCCCCGCCGCCACGCGCACCGGAAAAGGGAGCGCTAACGGCGTGCTATAGGTTTTATAGCTGGCATCGGACCAATTACGCTGATCCTCCATTTCAAACGTGTCGCCCCAGAAACTCACCCGCGCTTGGATTTCTGGCTGCTCCGGGGTGGCAAGCGCGACCGTATGGCTGATCTGGCGAATATCTAGAAATGGCTGGTGGGGCGCAATCCACAGGGGAAACGTCCCCGTTTCATGGGTTCCATCGCCGTGCCAGACCTCGCAGGGCTTCCCCGCGCACTCGGTCAGGGGATGCAACACGCACAAGCCTACGCGGTTTTTATAAAAATCGATCTGGGCGGTGCCGCTCACTTCATACCGCACTTGGCCCAGCTCCGTTCCGCGAATGACGCCCCGCCATTCCCAGCCGATCTCTTCCCCCGTCGGCCCGGCTGGTCGGTGGACGACATGGATAAATTTGATCGTAAAATCGCGCTCTCCCGCGCGTATATCCTGCCAGGTCAATGCTGGCGGTATCGTATTCCAGTGGCGGTCCCGCACCGCGGGAAAAATTCCCCGCAGGACCTCGTGCTGGCCAAAATAAATCTCCCGTATAAATCCATTTTCTGGCTCATAGCGCAGCACCAAAGGCCCGGCCCGCAAAATCCGTGGAGCGAGTGTGGGTAGCGCGGTGGTGGCCGTGGCGGGGGACATGAATAGGGAACAGGGGGTAGGGGTTAGGGAAAGTGATGAGTGGATAGCGAATAGTTTGATGGAGTGGCTCGTGAGCAAACTATTTCAATTGGCCGATGCAAAACAGATGCCCCTCCGTGCGAATAAACAACTGCCCATGCGCGACTGCGGGGGAGGCCTGGACCTTCTCGCCTAACGGGTTTCTGGCCAGTTCGGCAAATTCCTTCTTGGCGGCCAAGACCACCGTCTCCCCCTCGTCACCGACAAAGTACAGTCGATCCCCCACCGCCACCGGCGAAGCCGAAAAATTCCCCCCAATCCGTTTTTGCCAGACAATTTTCCCCGTTTGTTCATCAAAGCAACTTGCCACCCCCTCGTCCGTCATCGCATACAGATACGGCGCGACAAAAATCATGGACGGAACCTTGGGCATTCCTTTGGCCTGTTCCCAGACCAGATTTTGCTCTTTTAACTCACCCATTCCCCCCAGCTTAAACGCTTTGATCGTTTCCTTTCCCCCCCAGCCGCCAGCGGTAAAAACCAGGCCGGCGCCGATGATCGTGGAGGGGACTTTCCCTTCGCCGATGACTTCGCTACTCCAGAGCCGTTTGCCGGTTTTTAGGTCAAAGCCCTGCACCACGTCGCCGGCCTCGCTAATAAGCTGCGTTCCGGCGGGGGACTTCCACAAGCAGGGAGCGCCGTGCGAGATGCGGGACTGGCCGCGCGCGGCTTTCCATTTTTCCCGGCCGGTCGCGGCATCCAAAGCGATAATGTACGCCCCGTCCCACGGTGTTTGCCAACCTACTTTTTTATCCTCGCCTTCACTGCTGCCGTCGCGGGGCATTATCAGTAGCCCCTCATGCAGGATGGGGGACGTCCCCAGGCCATGCTGACTATAAAATTTGTAATCGCGATTGGTCCACACGATCTCCCCCTGAAAATCGACCGCCGCGAAACTCCCATCGCCAAAACAGGCATACACCCGCTGGCCATCGGTCGCGGGGGTCGGCGTGGCATACGTGTTGCGCCCCTCTTTACGAAGCAGTTCCTGTGTGAACACTTCTTTATTCCACAAAATTTCTCCCGATTTGCGGTCGAGCGCGAGGAGGCGGCACGACTTGCCCCCGTCCGCGGCGGTGGTGACAAACACGCGATCCTCCCACACAATCGGCGACGACCAGCCCTCACCAGGGATGGCGGTTTTCCAAGCAATGTTGTCCTTAGCGGACCATTTTAGGGGAGCCGTCGTGCTGGTCGCGTGCCCCTGATTATCCGGACCGCGAAATTGCGGCCAGTTATCGCCGTAGGCCAGCCAAGGGGCACAAAGCAGCAGTAGCGAACAGAACAGCCCCGCGTGATAAACTTGGCGATCAATTTGCATAAATAGACTCCCAGTACGATTTGTGGGACAATGGCAATTGGATCTTTGCGGGCCCTAGGCCCAACCCATCCCAGCCCAGGGCAAGCGCAGCGTCGCCCTAGGTTACTCTTGTAGTACGTATTCATGAGTGTACGGGCTAAAGTCCGCATAACGAGAATTCCTTTATTATCATAATCGCCAATCCGTTTACTATTGCTTTTGTCCTGGTGGTGAATATTTTTTGGCCGCATCATCCAGGACCAACACCCAATCGACCATCTCTCCCGGCTGTGGCGGTGTAAATTCCCGTTCTCCCCGATTCTCAAACAAGCCGATTTCCTTTGCCTGGCCATCAAGCGGGTTAAACCACCATGCCTGGACCTGCTTGCCGGTGATCCCGTCCATGCGCACCTTGAACGGTCGGCCTATCGGGGCGTACACAAACGCATAACTTCCCCCCTGGTCTCCGGTCGCCACAAAGCGATACCGTCCCGCGCCGGGTACGCTGGTCGGCACGCGATCCGTGACGATCAGCTTATCCAGGGGGATCCTATCGCCGTGGGGACGCGACTCCAGCAGGGCCCGCCCATGACGCATTTGATCGGCGCCGGGCTGCAATATCGCTTGATCCCAGGGCAAGAGCGGATTATTGATGGGGTCGCGCCCGGGGGACCACATTTGCCAGACCGAATGATGCCCATAGGTATGCCCACAGGCGCCGGTGAATAAATTCCAGTACAACGGTCGGCGAACGTCGCCGCTGATGGAGTGTCCCTGTTCGTCGGCTTTGAAAGAAACCGGGTGGTCTTCGTAGATCGGCTCGCCGTCCAGGACCGGTTTTACCGGCTGACGATCGTAATCGACGCGGGTTTGATCGTAACGCTTGGTAAAGCCCGGCTCGTGGCCGTTTTGCCGCATATTAAAATCGAGCCACTCGTCCTGATGAAATTCTTGTGCTGAGCCATTCCCCCCCGTCGGGTGAAATGTCCTCAAGTGCGCGCCGCCGTCTCCCTGGTGCAAGCCCGCCGCCATTCGGCGGATGATCTCGCGGTGGAGGTCGCTTTCCACCGGCCGGTCCCCTCCCAGGATCCAAATGACCGCGGCATCCTTGTATCGCTGGCCTAACCACTGGCCATACTGTTCGGCATTTTCAGGGGTAAAAATTTCCGGTCCAACCCCCCATTTTTTATTCCATTTATCTCCCCAGGTCGGCAGCAACCCCACCACCAGGCCGACGGAGTTCGCCTTTTTAACAATGTAATCCACGTGATCCCAGTAATCATTTTCCGGGCCGTCCGTTACCGCCGGTTTGGTCGGATCATTATCCACCAGCGGCTTATGCCCATAAGCGTTGGGCGTGTTAAGTCCATCCAACTCGGCCAGGGCGACCGCCTGAATCACGGTGTAGCCTTGCTTGGCCCGCAGTTCCAGATATTTGTCGGCTTCCTCCCGATTGAGCCGGTGAAACAACTCCCAGGCGGTATCCCCCAGGTAAAAAAATGGTTGGCCTTTTTCCCCCTGGACCAGATAACGGTGGTTATCGCTGACCCGCAGCTTAACCGGGGCGGGTGAATCGGCGGCAGCTTGTTGCCATGCAAACCAAACCAGACTAGCCAGTGCAAAGAGCACTCTTCCGGTGGCGACTCTCCGTGCGGGGACGTAATTTTGACAAGCATTCATGAATAAAATCTCCCTTAAGACCAACGAGAAGCGACTAAATACTGTTTGCCATAATCCAAATGCTGCCGGAGCAACTTGACCGCCAGCGGCGATTTTCCGGCGGAAATCGCGGCAAAAATCCCTTCGTGTTCCGCCACCGCGGCCGTCAAACGCCCCGGCGCCTGGGACATGACTTGAAAGATCACCCGCTGCATCCGCTCTCGATGGGTCAGCAGACAATCCAACATCGCCTGATTGCCAAAGACCCGAAAGAGCAGCAAGTGGAACTCCGCGTCTAATTCGACCAGACGGGCGACGGCCCCCTTAGCCGCTGCCTGAACTTGTTGGCGCAGATTACGCTCAATCTCGGCGGTTTGCCGGGAAGAGAGATTTCCGGTAATCGCCGCGACCACGTAAGATTCGAGGGCCTTGCGCAGTTCAAAATGATCCGCGATTTCCTGAATGGAAAGCTCGCGGACCAAAATCCCCTGTTGGGGCGAAATCGTGACAAAACCCTCTTGTTCTAGCCGCTCGAGCGCGGCCTTGATGGGCGTTTTGCTCATGCCCAGCAGTGTTTCCAACTGCCGTTCCGAAAGGAGCGTGCCGGCGGGAAAGCGCGCGTCCTGCAACCGCGACTTGATCGCGTCATAGGCGCGGTCCTTTAGTAGCGCGCGTGATCCAGGCACGGCGCGCGATTCAGACGGGATGTGGTCCTTGGGCACCGCGCGGGGTATGGGCAACGCGGGGGACTCCCCGGCGGTTCCTGGCCGCTGCTTGCCGACTTTTCGCTGTTGCGGCCGCGCCGCGCGCAATCCACCGGACATACTACCGCTCTCCCTTTTGCGATTAACGAAAAGCCCACCGTCCGTTGATGAGCGGGCTATGGCCCCCCGCCTCGTGACGGCACGCGGCGAATTCTTCCCCCAGACGGCGGCAACCGGCCTCCCGGACTGGTTGCTCGTTTTGTTTGTGGAGTATAACTGAGATTTCAGTGAATGCAAGGAATTAATTTTGGTAATGCCGTGGAAAATGGCAACAGCTTTTGCCGAATCCCCGTACGGGCAATGTCCCGTCGCCGCTTCAAAGGATGGGCGAGTACAACTCGCTGCTACGGGCAGAATAGCGAGTACAACTCGCCGCTACGGGCAGATTGGCGACGGGAGGTCGCCGGTATAGGCCAGTGAATAACTTTCCCGTGGTATTGCTGTGCTCCACCACCGGCTACGAGCTTTTACCCTACGGGATGAAGGCGGAACAATTAGAAATTAAGCGGCGTGAAAAAAAAGGGAGTTGCGAAACGGACTCGCACCAAAGCGGGAACGTCTTAAGAAACGCAACCTCGTGAAGTGGTATGGCTATTCCTTTGGTCCCCGCTGTTGTTTTTTACGCCAGGCTCCGGGGTTGGTTCCCAACATTTTTTGAAAGACCGTGCTCAGGTATTCCGCATGGCCAAAGCCCGCTCGTTCCGCCACGGCGGCTAACGTCAACGAGGTCTCCGCCAACAACTGCTTTGCCCGCTCCAGCCGAAAATGCACCAAAAAATCATGCGGTGTTTTGCCCGTGGCGTTGCGAAACCGGTTCTCTAATACCCGACGCGACAAATCCCCCACGGCCACCACATCGTTCACTTTGGCCCCCGCGCAGGCATGTTCGCGAATAAATCGCAACGCCCGCGCGACCACCGGATCGGCAATGGCAATAATATCCGTCGAGTCCCGCTTGGCCACGCCCAAGGGGGGGATCAAATGCGCCTCCGCGGCGGGGCGGTTTCCTTGCAGCCATTCGTCCAGCAGCCGCGCAGCTTCGTAACCGGTTTTTTCAGGATCCAAATTCACACTGGACAGGGGCGGGTCACAGGCATTACAGATCAGTTCGTCATTATCCACGCCTAGCACCGCCACTTCCTCCGGAACGGCTAGGTCTAAATCGCGACAAACATCCAAAATTTGCTGGGCCAAGATATCATAACAGGCGAAAATTCCCACGGGTTTGGGAAGTTGCCGCAACCATTCGGCCAGACGCTCCCGTTCGGTGGTCCAGTCATACCCAACTTCTTGGCGGTGCAGCATTTGCAGCAATTGCGTGGAACTGGCATGCTCCGCCGCCTGGGCCAAAAAATGCTCCGCCCGCCACCGGGACCAATTAAAATACGGCACCGAGCAGCAGGCCAGGATGCGAAAATTCCGCTCAAGAAAATGATCCACGGCCAGTTGCGCGACCCGCTCATCGTCTGATTCCACCCAGGGAATTTCGGTCCAGTGCCGGCCGGCGCTCAGATCAATGGCCGGCAAGCCTGTCTGGCGGATCGCCGCGGCAATTGTGGGGGTTTCGATACGGGCCAGGATGCCATCCCCCGCCCAAGTAGCCAGCCAAGGGGGAGGGTCGGCACCCCGGTCCTGCTCTGGCAGATACAACGACCAAGAGTCATGGTGCCGCACATAATTCAAAACGCCCGCCAACAACCCCCGCGCGTAGCCGTTGGAGGTTTCGATCAACAAGGCGATGGCACGGCGGCGGTACATAACACAAAGGAATTGCTGTACGGGGAGTAGCAGGACGGGTCATCCTGGCAGCCACAAAGCCTATCTCAACTATAGTACAAAAACATAACGAAAATCATGTTTTCTGACATCGGCAAATTCAATTTTACAAATATTTTTCACCGAATGGTAGAAAACTCTTGGAGGTCCATATTTGAATTGCTAGAGTGAAATGACTTGTTGTAATTATGCCACACCGAGCGATAACTATAGGATTTTCCGCTGTTCCATGAAGCTGCACATGGCGGAACACTCTTTTTCGTACGGCTGGGGGGAGCAACAACTTACTTGATCCGGTATGTCGAGGGAGCAACTTGACGCTTGTCATGATGCGCCACAGGACAGGGGCATGTGGTAAAAAAACATCATTGAGGCGCCACGCGCGGGATTTCCGCGCCCACCGATATCGCACGCCCAACATTTGTCCAATCGCACTCTTTTAGGAATGATTTATGCGCCTCCCCTACCCGACGCCAGTTGTGAGGTTGTTGCGGAATTGTTTGCTATTGTTGGCGAGCTTTACTGTGATGGGTGGGGCAGCGCTGGCGGTTGAACCACTCCAAGATACCCGTTCTCCCTCCACCGCTGCAAATCTTGTTCCCGCGATTCCCCCGGCAGGGCAGCCTGCTCCGCTACGCGTGTTGTTTTTGGGGGACGACGGCCATCATCGGCCGGAGATGTTGTACAAACAGTTGCAGGGTCCGTTGGGCCGGCGAGAAATCGCGCTCACGTATACCAAGAACCTGGCCGATCTGAATTTGCCGCTGCTTAATCAGTACGATGCACTCGTGATTTATGCCAATCACGATAAATTGGATGCCGCCGCCGAAGAGGCTTTGTTGCAGTATGTCGAATCGGGCAAGGGCCTGGTGGCGTTGCACTGTGCCAGTTTCTGTTTTTTGAACTCCGAGAAATACATTGCGCTGGTGGGAGGTCAATTTTCGCGGCATGGAACGGGAACTTTTCGTGTGGAGCCCGTTCAACCTCCCCAAGATCCGCTAGTGGGGTATGAGGGATTTGAAAGCTGGGACGAAACTTACGTCCATACAAAACATAATGACCGCGACCGTGTGATCCTGGAATATCGCTATGGCGCGGACCAAGCCAATAGTCCCGCCAAAAAGCCTGGTTCCTCCACTCAAGATGGCCAAAAGGGGGAGCCGTGGACTTGGATTCGCACCCAGGAAAAAGGGCGCGTATTTTACACAGCGTGGGGGCATGATGAACGAACCTGGACTAATCCCGGATTTACCAATTTGGTTGAACGCGGGATCCGCTGGGTATGTCGACAAGACCCCTCCCTGGTTCCGGCGTTTCGGGATCCTGCGTATTTCCCGGTACCAAAATTAACGGCCCCGCGTACAGATTTGACCCAGCCAACCTATCAAGATGTCGGCCCCAAGATCCCCAATTACCGCGCCGATGCCAAACGCTGGGGCGAATTGGGTCAGGCTCTTAACTTGATGCAGGATCCCCTGCCGCCGGCGGAATCCCTCCTGCGATATCAAACCCCGGTCGGCTTTGAATTAAAGCTCTACGCCAGCGAGGAAAACTTTTTAAATAAACCGATCGCCATGAATTGGGACGAGCGGGGGAGGTTGTGGATTTGCGAAACGCTGGATTATCCCAATGAGCTACAAAAACCTGGACAGGGGCGGGACCGGATCCGCATTTGCGAAGACACCAATCAAGATGGCATCGCCGACAAGTTTACTGTCTTTGCCGAGGGGTTAAGCATACCCACGGCGATTTTACCCGTGCGCGGCGGCGCCTTGGTCCAGAATGCCACCGAGACGCTATTTCTGCGGGATACCACCGGAGACGACGTGGCGGACGAGCGTAAAACGCTGATCACTGGTTGGAATGCCGGCGATACGCATGGCGGCGTGAGCAACTTTGTCTATGGACCGGACAACTGGATTTACGCCATGCAGGGATACAATGACTCGCATCCGGTGCTTACTCGTGAAAACGGCCAAAAACCTGTTGCCACGCCCGGCTTTCGGATGGGCTTTTTTCGGTTCAAGCTGTCCCCTGGCGATTCCCCGGAGGTGGCCGAAATTGAATTTCTCCGTTCGACGGATAACAACACCTGGGGGATCGGCTTTTCCGAAGAAGGGTATCTGTTTGGCTCCACCGCCAATCGCAATCCGAGTGTTTACCTACCCATTCCCAATCGTTATTACGAGGCGGTGCGCGGCTGGACGCCGGACTTGATGAGTCCACGGATGGCGGACACGCATTTGTTTGTCACCACGGGTAGCGACAAAATCCGCCAAGTCGACCAGCACGGGGGTTATACCGCCGGCGCGGGGCACGCGCTTTACACCGCGCGCAACTATCCCGCCTCCTGGTGGAATCGGACCGCTTTTGTGTGCGAGCCCACGGGCAAGTTAGTCGGTGGCTTTGTCATCACTCCGCGCGGCGCGGGCTTTACCAGCAAAAACCTATTCAACCTAGTCCAAAGCAACGACGAATGGGCGGCCCCGATCATGGCCGAGGTCGGTCCCGATGGGAACGTGTGGATTTTAGACTGGTACAACTTTGTTGTGCAGCACAATCCCACCCCGGCGGGCTTTAAAACCGGCAAGGGAAACGCCTATGAAAGCGATTTGCGCGACAAACGGCATGGGCGGATTTATCGGCTGGTGTATCAAGCCGGGGACCAAGAGAAAGCCTCGCCGAACAAGCCGGACTTGAATTTGCACAATGCCACACCGGGGGAATTACTGGCCGCGCTGGCGAACGACAATTTATTTTGGCGGAGGCAGGCGCAGCGATTGATTTTAGAGCGTAATCTGCAAGATTTACGCCCCCAATTACGCGAACTGGCCTTGCGGGGGGACTTGGACGCCATTGGACTAAATGCCGGCGCGCTGCACGCGGTTTGGACGCTGGCGGGATTAGGCGAATGG
Source organism: Pirellulales bacterium (assembly GCA_033762255.1). NCBI lineage: Bacteria > Pseudomonadati > Planctomycetota > Planctomycetia > Pirellulales > Pirellulales bacterium. Next base: position 109,443 of record JANRLT010000029.1, read on the forward strand.
GCGAATGACACCCCGTGGGACGCGGCATTTGTGCAAAAATTGCTGGCCCACCCCTGCGCGGCGGTCCGTCGGGCGATCTTGCAAGTTTTGCCCTCCGCGGAACGTGCCGTGGAACTGATTTTAGCGGCGAATGTCTTGACTGATGAACATCCACAGGTCCGTTTGGCGGCATTATTGGCCCTGGCCGATCAACCCGAGTCCCAAGCCGCGGGTGACGCCTTGGCCAAACTATTGGCGGATGCTCCGCTGTTGGCGGATCGCTGGCTGAGCGAGGCCTTTACCTGTGCCGCGGCGCGGCAGGCCGCGCCATTCTTGCAGGCCGTAGCCGCTCGGTCCGCGGTACAAAAAGAACCCTCCGTCGCGGCAAATAAATTGCCCAACCCGGAATTGATTCAAATCGTCGCCGAACACTGGGCCAAGGGAAAGCCCGACGCCGCGGCCCTGGCACAAATGGTCAAATCCCTGGCGGGTAAAGACTCCGCCGCGCAAGAAGCCCTCCTTACGGGAATATGCCGGGGCTGGCCCCGGGACTATACCCTTAGTTTCCCGGCGGACTTGGAACAAACTTTGTTGGATTTGCTGCCGCAACTTTCAGCGGAAGGACAATCCCAACTGATTCGCTGGGGGGTGCGCCAGGGGAGCGTGCGTTTTGCCGGTTTTACGCGGCAGTTGGCTGATTCGTGGGGAAAAATATTGTCTGATCCGACAAAGGAAAATTCCCAACGCGTGGCCGCCGCCCAAGAACTTTTGAATTTGCAGCCGACCGATGAGGCAACGCTGGATCAAGTGCTGCGCTGGATCGAGCCGCAACATCCGCCCGAATTGGCGCAGGGACTGCTGGGCATCTTGTCCACATCCACGCAGGACAGCCTGGGTGGAAAAATTGTCGCTCGTTTGCCCCGTTTACCGCCGCAAACCAAAGCGGCCGCGATGCGACTATTATTAAAGCGGGGAGCCACGGCCGGAGCGTTGCTCACGGCACTCGAGGAGCGATCCGTGCTCGTCAGCGATTTATCACTGGATCAACAACAGGCGCTGGCCAACCATCCCGACAAAGCGTTGGGCGCGCGGGCCAAGAAGCTGCTGGCCAGCGGTGGGGGCCTGCCTAATCCCGATCGCGAGGTGGTCATCCGGGCCTATCATGCCAGTTCGGAATTAACGGGGGATGCAGCGCGGGGGCAAAAACTGTTTAAGGAAATTTGCGCCAAGTGTCATCGCCATAGCGGTGAAGGGGCCAATATTGGCCCTGATTTAACCGGCATGGCCGTGCATCCCAAGCATGAACTATTGACGCAAATTCTGGACCCCAGCCGCAGCGTGGAGGCCAACTTTCGCCAATACACGGTCGAAACCACCGGCGGGCTGGTGTATACCGGCCTGCTGGCGGCGGAGTCGCAAAGTTCGATCCAAATCATCGACACCGAGGCCAAGCCTCTGGCGATTCCCCGGGACGAGATCGATTCGTTAACCGCGACAAATAAGTCCCTGATGCCGGAGGGGTTTGAAAAGCAGCTTTCCGTTGAACAAATGACGGATTTACTGGAATTTCTCACAACCCGCGGCAAGTATCTCCCTTTGCCGCTTAACCGCGTGGCCAACGCGGTCAGTACTCGCAGTCTGTTTTTTGACCAAGAGGGGGCCGGGGATACGATTGTTTTGCCGGCCTGGGGAAACGTAAAGGTGGAAGGGGTGGACTTTAGCCTGATTGATCCGCAAGGGGACCGCGTGAAAAATGTGGTCATGCTGCGGGGTAGCGAAGGGATGATTCCTCCCGCCATGCCACAGAGCGTAAGCATTCCCTGCAATAGCCCCGCCCGGGCGATCCACCTGCTGAGCGGCGTAAGTGGTTGGGGATATCCTTATGTCCAGGAAAAATCAGTTGCGATGAGCGTGCGCATCAAATACGCTGATGGAAAAACAGAGGACCATCCCTTGCAGAATGGCGTGCACTTTGCCGATTATATCCGCCGCGTCGATGTGTCGGGGTCAAAATTTGCCCTGGACGCCGAGGGAAAGCAAATCCGGTATTTGCGGATCGAGCCGAAACGCGCGGAACGTATCGAATCGCTAGAGTTTAATAAGGAATCCCGCGAAACCGCCCCGCTGATCTTTGCCGTTACCGTGGAAGGCCCCTAAGGGCGGGGAGTGATTAGGAGGGGGGCTGGCAGGCGAAGGAATTCATCGCGCTCGTCCACTAACCACTCTCCGCTAATCACTCTCCACTCCACACAATCCACTAACCACTCTCCACACTACACTAACCACTCATACTCTCATGGCAAAAACTGTCCGCGTCGCCCTGGTTGGCTTGGGTTTTGGGTCGGAATTTATCCCAATCTACCAGGCCCATCCCGAGGCCGAAATTGCCGCCATTTGCCAGCGCAACAGCGAAAAGCTGAAGCAGGTCGGAGACCGTTTTGGCATATCCACGCGCTACACCCAGTATGAGGATGTGTTGCGGGATCCACATGTGGATTTTGTGCATATTAATTCGCCGATCCCTGATCATGCTCCGATGTCGATCGCGGCGTTACGCGCGGGTAAGCACGTAATGTGCACCGTCCCCATGGCGACCACCATAGAAGAATGCCAAGAAATTTGCGACCTGGTCAGGTCCACGGGCTTAAAGTACATGATGGCCGAGACGGTCGTGTACAGCCGCGAATTTTTGTTTATCAAGGATCTGTATGAACGGGGGGAATTGGGCAAGATCCAGCATCTGGCGGCGTCGCATCCGCAGGACATGGATGGTTGGCCCGATTATTGGGAGCGCATGATCCCCATGCACTATGCCACGCATGTCGTCAGCCCGTGCCTGGGGCTGATGAATTCGCGGGCGGAATATGTTAGCTGCTTTGGCAGCGGGACCGTGCGGGATGACATTGCCCGAAAGTCCGGCAATAAATTCGCCGTCGAGACCTGCCACATCAAATTGCTGGATAGCGACGTTACCGCCCATATCTGGCGGTTTTTGTATGATGTGGCGCGGCAATACCGGGAGAGCTTTGACGTGTACGGCACCAAACAAAGCTTTGAATGGACGCTCATCGAGCATGAGCCGCACGTGCTGCACACGGCAAAAAAGCCCGAACCGGAAATTCCCGCCAAAATTTCCGTTCCCGACTTTGCGCATTTACTTCCCGAACCGATTCGCAAGTTCACGCTCCCTAGCGAAATTCACGATGCCGGGCATCTGAGCTTTATCCAGGGAGGGGGTCACGGCGGTTCGCATCCGCACCTGGTCAATGAGATGATTCGGGCCTTAATCGACAATCGCGACCCCCGGCCCAACGCCACCACCTCGGCCAACTGGACCTGCGTGGGGATTTGCGCGCATCAATCAGCGCTCGAAGGGGGAAAAATCGTTCCCCTGCCGGAGTTTACGCTGCGGTAGGTTATACACCGGTTTTAGCTCAATTAACTCAACCACAATCCCAAAATGCAAGAACCATCCTGGCGGATCAATGCCAGGATGGTTTTTTTACTTAAAATTAGTCCTCGTCGGGCGGATAAAAAATCACGCTAGCCAAATCGTAGCACTCCTTCACACTAGAGTTGATGGCCGCTTTTGTCTTTGCCTTGCCATTCTTACCCGATTCATGCTCGTCCTCGCCCAAACGCTCTTGCCAATGCCGCCAGATCGCTTTGCCCTCCGGCCAGCGCAGTTTAAGTACCTTGGCGATCATTTCAAAATGCTGGTAAACCCGAGCACGGGTCATCCCCAGACGGGTGGCGATTTGCACCACCGGGGTTGCGGCGCACTTCCAACCAATCCGCTCGCATAAAATACTGTGTGTTAACGGGGGCACATCTAGCGCCAATTGATCCAGTAGTGGCTCCAGCAAATGCATGGTGATCCATTCGTGAGTCGGCTTTTTACCCCGCCGCTCTTCGCGCTCCGCCCATTCTTCCAATTTGAGAAATTCAGGCAAGCGAAATCGCGTTAATTTTTTGCCGTTTTGCTGGGCGAGGGTCAGCATTTGCTCGGCGGCCTGAATCGCCACCGAGATGGAGCTGATTCGCTTATGACCATGCGTGCGCAATTGGCTCAATTCGGTCAGGGAGACTTGGCAGTATTCCGCCAGCGGCGTCGTCCAGATGACCGTGGGAATTTGATTTAACTGGGGGACGACATGCACGACCGGTTCGTCAGCCAAACCAGAGGCCATCACCCGTTCTCCCCAGGCCTGCCACTGCATATCGGACACTTTTTGCCAATCCACAAAGCCCCCCGCCGCGCCTCCCCGGCCCGACCGCGAGCGGGCCCCGCTAGCCGCTTTACGCGGGGCCAGGGAACGTGGCAACACCTGCCCCTGGTCCGAGGCAATCCGGCGCAATACCCCCATCAGGATGGTCAGTTTTTTTGGTCCCAAACTAGGGATAGCCAACAATTCCTCGACCGAGGAATGCAAAATGTCGTTGAGGGAGCGCTGCAGCAAGGGACGCAGCATGTTGCGCTCCGGCCAGAGAACCCAATTACCCAGGGGCAAATTGAGATCCAATTGGGAGATTTGTTGCAACTGTTTGACTTGGGCGGCGAAATCCCGTTGCAGGGAAGTGCGGCGCGTGGTGATGGCGGATACTTTTCTCATCCGAGGTAATGATTCCGGCTAAAATGGAGGTAAAGTTCGCCAACTGCCGACAACACAATTGGCAAATAAATAATCAAAATAAACTGCTCTCTTTTTTCATACACCGCCAGCAACAAGGGGACAGACTCATTTTCCGGCAAGAACCGAAAAAATCATCAATTTTTTTCCGAACCGGTGGTCCAACCGCACGGATGCGTTTGATTCTCGTCTGGCATCTGCTGCCACACGAAAAATTGAGAATTGACGGTACTGGGCGTATCATGGACCCCGCTACCAGGGAATAACCCAAACTACCGCCAGAAATCACGCGTCCGCTGAGCGTGTGTGGGACACAAGTGATATCTGCTTGATGCAATATAGTATTTTCCTAAATAATAAATCAGTCAAGGCTAAAAATATAAGAATTATGTTAAAAAAATCAAATTGACTTGTATTTGCGCTATTCCGCAATAAATGACAGGTTTTTGCCGTTTAACAGACGATTTACCTATACAAAAAGTAATATCTTCAATCAAATTAGTTCATAGTTATTCTATCGAATAAGAATAAATAAGATGCCTGCGAAAGTTGTTCTAACAAGGGATGGCAAAAGAGGTCATCCTCCACTTTTGCCAAGGCATCCCCATTTGCGCCCGGAGAGAGTCCTGGGATAACTACGATATTGCCCAGATTGCCTCGTGCTTCAGGTTTTATGTCTTTGTCCCCCCCTCCCTCGCCCCCCACCCCTCCCCGCTATGCCGTTATTGGCGCAGGCCCTTCTGGCTTGTCGGCATTAAGAAATTTGCTGGGGGCGGATATTTCGGCGGTGGCTTTTGAGGCCGCGGCGGATTTGGGGGGGGTCTGGAATTATGCCTCGCCCTCGGGACGGGTCGCCCTGAACACCCATCTGATCTCTTCCCAGCGACTCACTGAATTTGCCGATTTTCCCCTGGATAGAGAGTTGCCCCCTTATTTGCATCATTCCCAGGCACTGACTTATTTTAGGGATTATGCTCGGCATTTTGGCCTATTGCCGCATATTCGCTACGGTCAAGCAGTCAGCCAAGTCGAGCGGCGGGAAGGCTCCCGACCGTGGCGGGTCTGGCTGCATGGGGGTGAATGTCATGATTTTGAGGGCGTCGTGGTGGCCAGCGGCCATCATCAAATTCCCCAGTGGCCTGAGATTCCGGGCAAATTTGAGGGGGAATGGCTGCATTCGGCGCAATATAAATGCCCCGCGCAATTACATGATCGGCGGGTGTTGATCATCGGAGCGGGAAATTCCGCCTGTGATATCGCCGTGGATGCGGCGCAACACGCGCGCCATTGCTGGCTCAGTTGGCGGCGGGGTTATCATTTCCTGCCCAAATTCATCCGCGGCATTCCCGCGGATGTCTGGGGAGAATGGCTCTTGCGGTGGCGGGTCCCCCTCGGGATCAGGCGACTGATCAGCCAATCGATTTCCCGCATTGCGCTGGGCACGCCCGCCAGCTTTGGTTTTCCACCCCCCGATCACCGACCTTGGGAATGCCATCCCCTGGTCAACTCGCAGTTGCTTTATCAGGTGGGGCATGGGCATATTACCCCGTGCGGTCCCGTGCGGGAATTTACAGCCACGGGGGTGGTATTTGCCAATGGCCAGGAATTGCCCGTGGACATGGTCATCTGCGCAACGGGTTATCAAGCGGTGTTTCCATTTATTGAACCCGCCCGCTTGAATATGCGGGATGGCCTGCCACGCCTGTATTTGCACGCTTTTCATCCCACGGATGACAGCTTATACATGGCCGGCATGATCCAACCGGACAGCGGCCAATGGGGACTAACCGACTTGCAAATGAAAATTATGGCCCGCTATTTACAGTTGCGCGACCAAGCCCCCCGGCGCGTGGCTTGGTTCGCTGACTTAAAGATTAGGAATCTGTCCGATCTGGGAAATGGGATCCGTTATTTGGATACCCCCCGTCATCGCCTGGAGGTGGAGCATTTTTCCTATCGGCGCACGCTCACAAAAATTTTAGATCGTTTGCACGGTTAAAACCCGCCCAGGGGGCTCTTGCCCCGGATTCTCTCCCGCCGGTTGCAGTAAATCATTTAATACCCGTAAAAAACTTTCCCGGTGAATCGGTTTGGTAACATAATCGTCGCAACCGGCTTCCAGGCATTCCTCGCGATTGCCAATCATGGCATGGGCGGTAAGGGCGACAATGGGACAAGTAAATCCTAGCGAGCGCAGTCGCCGGACGGCGGTGTAGCCATCCATCAGGGGCATTTGCATGTCAGAGATAATCAAATCATACGACATGCCCATATCGCGCGCGACCACGGCGGCCTGCACGGCTTGCAATCCATTGTCGGTCAGGGTGATATCCGCCCCCGCTTTTTTCAAAATCAACGAAATGAGGCGCTGATTATCGGGACCATCCTCCGCCACCAGAATCTTGCTTCCGGCTAAGGCGGGAAAGGGAGTCGCTGGAGTTGCGATAGAGGAACCCAGCAAGGGATTTAACTGCGCGGAGGGGTTGGAAGGGTCGGCCAGGCATAGCATTTGGCTATCGTCCACCGGACCAATGGGCAAATAAACCGTAAAGACGCTCCCTTTGCCAGCGGAACTGGATACATGGATTTTTCCGCCCAACAATTCGACCAGCCGCCGGGTAATGGTCAGGCCCAGGCCCGTTCCGCCATAGAGGCGCGTCATTGAATTACCAGCCTGGACAAAGGGCTCAAACAATTTGGCTTGCTCGGCCAATGTAATGCCTATGCCATTATCGCTGACGTTAATGCGTAGAGTCCCCTGGTTGGCAAAATCCCGTTCGCAAGAAATTTCAACCTTGACCTCGCCAGTCTCGGTAAATTTGATCCCATTGCCGATTAAGTTAATGAGAATTTGACGCACGCGCAGCGGATCTGTTTGCAAAACCCCTGGCACTTTTCCTTGATAGGCCAATTGCAGCGACAGATTTTTTTCTTCGGCCCGCACCCGCACCAAGGCCAGCGTCTCCGCAAAAAAAGCTGCGGTCGCGGTCGGAATCAACTCTACTTCCATCCGTCCCGCTTCGATTTTTGACAAATCCAAAATGTCGTTAATGATTCTGAGCAAATGTTCGCCATTTTTTTTAATCGTGGCCAGCCATTCCCGCTGCTCTATCGATAGTTGACTGTCTGCTTCCACCAAGAACATATCCGAATAACCCAAGATGGCGGTCATGGGCGTGCGAATTTCGTGGCTCATGTTGGCCAGAAACAGACTTTTGGCCTGATTGGCGGATTCCGCGGATTCTTTGGCCGCCAGCAACACTCGCTGACGGTTTTCTAGCTCAGCGGTCCGCTCGCGTACCCGCGACTCCAGTTTTTCCAGGGAATCTGACAGGTCGCGTCGCGGATCGTCATTGTGCCGTGGATGGGGTTTTGCGAACTTGTGGAAAAAGCCCACGCCTGATTTCCACTTGTGTACGATATACCCCCACCCCACCCCGCTCACCAATGCCAACATCACCACGCCGCTGGCGGTCAAATAATATTTGGTCATCCGGCCCGACAACTCGTTGCCATTCGCCCGCAGATAGAGGTAACCCGCCGTTTGGCCCGCTAGTGTGATTGTATGATTGTATTCCAGCGGACTTTTAATATGCGACTGGGCCGTTTGGCTTGTGTTCCCTACCGGCTTTGGTCCACTTTGGTGATAGCTGGCCAACAATGCTCCGTTAGCATCATAGAGCGCCGCGGCGGCTATTGCCGGATGATCTTTAAGCGATTGGAAGACTTTTTCCCCTGCCCGGGGATCCGCTTGCTGGAGAATTGCCTCTGAAGTTGCCCCCAGCAGTTTCGCTTGGGTTTGCAATTGTTGCTGTTGAGCCAGGGACAATAAGACCCGGTCGGTCAGAATAAATCCCGCACAAGCAACGGCCAGGGCCATCCAAGCCCCCCCGCCAGTGGGGTTGGGGTAGTTTTGTTTAAGCGAACGTAGAAACCCAAAAATCATGCAGTTAAAACACGGGCTGGTTCAAATTTGCTCACTACAAGACGTGTGTCAATAACTGTAGGTTGTAATTACCTCAGAGCAGGGCGATTGCGTTTATTTTGCGGATTGTAGGGTTTTAAAGGGATTTTTTTTATTGTTGTAATAATCAATGTGTCGTTAGGAGGTATTTTCACACTATTGATTACCTGTGGCGGTAAGGCCGAATTAGCAAATCATCTTTTTTTATTTACATCCCGAGGGTTTACTCCCCTTTTGACGATTAAAATAGCGACATTTGATCCTCAAAAGATCGCGCAAGTAGAATGAGGACATCCTGAATAAATATCCGCAAACCTTCGTTTAGTAAAGTTATTTAAAATAAAAAAGTCGTTAACCACTGTCGGCCCGCTCGCCAGGAATTGCTACCAATTTTCTGGCCGCCACGGGGATGGTGATTGGCAAGATTGACCCCCCTTTACGCAATTTCCAAATTCTAGGATAATCGCGGTTTTACCTATTATCCCGACCAGCCACCCGCCGGATTATATAAATATACACAAAAAACTTTAAACGTAGTTTTCAACTTTACCTTTTCTGGACCTGACGCTATGCCGAGCGGCGAACTTGACCAAGAAACGCTACCGTCAGCCTTGAATGGCACTCATGATCTGGCTCCGTCGAATGGCCGGACCAGTGGCGATGGCGAAGACCCCCAACCTGGCATCGCCGCCGTGGCGGAGGACGCCACCGAATCGCTGGAAGGGGAAATTGACGCCGCCACCGAGGCCCTAGAAGCCGAAGAGGCGGCCGAGGAAGATTCTTTGCCTGTCGGGGACCTGGACCCCCTGGAAACCGAGGAATGGCTAGAATCCCTGCATTACGTGCTGCAAAGCAAAGGGCCTGAACGCGTCCAGTTTTTACTGGAAAAACTGGAAGAAGCGGCCCTCCGCCTGGGCGTGGAAGTGCCGTTTACGCCCAACACACCGTATATCAACACGATTCCCGCGCATAAACAGCCGATTTATCCGGGCAATCGCGAGTTAGAGCGCCGGATCAAAAGCATTATTCGCTGGAACGCCATGGCCATGGTCGTGCGGGCCAATCGGGAAGATGGCTCGGTCGGGGGGCATATTAGCACGTTTGCCAGTTCCGCCACCTTGTACGAAGTCGCGCTGAATCACTTTATTCGAGGTCGGGGGGATGATTACTCCGGCGATCAGGTTTATTACCAGGGGCACGCCGCGCCGGGAATGTATTCCCGCGCGTTCCTCGAAGGCCGTCTGACCGAGGAACACCTGCTGAATTTTCGCCGCGAGCTGCGCGGCGGACCGGGAAAAGGGCTCAGCTCTTATCCCCACCCCTGGCTCATGCCCGAATTTTGGGAGTATCCCACGGTATCAATGGGCCTAGGGCCGATCATGTCGATCTATCAGGCCCGCTTTAATAAGTATCTGCAGGACCGCGGGATTAAGGACACCAGCCAGCAAAAAGTGTGGTGTTTTATTGGGGACGGCGAATGTGACGAGCCCGAAACCCTGGGGGCGATTACCCTGGCCGCCCGCGAAGAACTGGACAACCTGATCTTTGTGATCAATTGCAACCTGCAGCGGTTGGACGGACCGGTCCGCGGCAATGGTAAAATCATCCAAGAGCTAGAGGGAGCCTTTCGCGGCGCGGGTTGGAACGTCATCAAGGTCATCTGGGGAGACCACTGGGATCCGTTGTTGGCGGCGGACGAGTCCGGCCTGCTGGTCCAGCGCATGGGGGAGGTCATCGATGGCGAATATCAAAACTACATCGTCAAAAGCGGCGCTTACATTCGCGAGCACTTTTTTGGCAAATATCCCGAATTGCTGGAACTCGTCGGTAATTTGAGCGATGAAAAACTCAAGAAGCTGAATCGTGGCGGCCATGATCCAGAAAAAGTCTATGCCGCCTACGACGCCGCCGTGCATACCGTGGGCAAACCCACCGTTATCCTGGCCAAAACGATCAAGGGTTACGGTCTGGGAGAGGCGGGCGAAGGCCGCAACATGACCCACCAAAAGAAAAAGTACAACGAAGAGGAACTGCGCGAATTTCGCACGCGGTTTTCGATTCCCATTAGCGATGAGGATGTGGCGAAGACGCCCTTCTATAAACCGGCCGAGGACTCCGCCGAAATGCGCTACCTGCGCGAGCGCCGGGCCGCCCTGGGGGGGCCTTCGCCATCCCGTCCCGCGCGCGAGAAACTTCCCACGCTGATCACGCCTGCCTTTGAAACCTACAAATCCTTTGTTGATAAATTTGCCGGCACCAACAACGCCACGACATTTGGGGCGGTTCGGTTAATGCGGGAATTGATGAAGGACAAAACCATTGGCAAGCATATCGTACCGATCGTCCCGGACGAGTCACGCACCTTTGGCATGGATTCGCTCTTTCGCGAGGTCGGAATTTACGCCCACACGGGCCAATTGTACGAACCGGTGGATTCTGACCAGATCGCCTATTATCGCGAGGCGGTGGATGGGCAGATTTTGGAGGAAGGGATCACCGAGGCGGGGTCGATGGCCAGCTTTATCGCGGCCGGAACCAGCTATTCGGCCCATGGTGTGCCGATGATCCCGATGTTTATTTATTACAGCATGTTTGGGTTTCAACGGATTGGCGATCTGGTATGGTGCGCGCTCGATGCCCGGACCCGCGGCTTTATGCTGGGTGGGACGGCGGGGCGCACAACGCTGGCGGGGGAGGGCCTGCAACACCAGGATGGCAACAGCCACCTCTTTGCCATCGCCTATCCCAATGTGCGCAGCTACGATCCGGCGTTCATTTATGAGTTGGCGGTGATTATCCTCGACGGTATGAAAAAGATGTACCAACTGGGCGAGGACGCCATTTACTACATCACGATCGGCAACGAGGAATACGAGCAGCCCCCCATGCCCGCCGGTTGCGAGGAAGGGATTATTAAGGGGATTTACAAATTCCGCACGGTCGCACCCCCTGGGGGAGAGGGTCGGGGTGAGGGACAACCCCTGCAAGCGCAGCTCTTTGGCAGCGGCGCGATCATGAACGAAGTCCTACGGGCGCAAAAAATCCTAGCCGAGAAATACAACGTCGCCAGTACCGCCTGGAGCGTCACCAGCTATAAGGAACTGCGCCGCGACGCGCACGCCACGCGCCGCTGGAACATGTTTCACCCGGACCAGCCACCGCGGCAGTCCTATTTTGAACAAGCCATCGCCGGGGCCACGGGAGTATTCATCGCCGCCAGCGACAATGTCCGCGGCGTGCCGGAACAACTCGACCCCTGGGTTCCGGGGGGATTATTTACCCTGGGAACGGACGGCTTTGGCCGCAGCGAGACCCGCGCCCCTTTGCGTCGGCACTTTGAAGTCGATGCCGAAAGTATCGCCGTGGCCACGCTGTACCGCCTGGCCCAAAATGGCCAGTTTAGTACCGCGGAAGTTGCCGCGGCGATCCGCGATCTGGGCATTGATCCAGAAAAGGCGGACCCGTTTTTTGCGTGAGGCTCACGACAATTTGGCATGTTGAAATACTGATAAGACAGGATCACGGAGTCACGGAGAAAAATTCAGAGGTGCACGGAGCAGACAGAATACCTAGAAAAACGAATAATTTTAATGTTTTGATTGAGTGATTGTCGTTTTTAGATTATCCGTGCATATCCGTGGCTCATAATATCTTTGCCAGGATGGACACGGATTTTCGCAGATGAATCTACTCCATATACATCGGTATTCCACTCCGTGCCTCCGTGCTAAAATATTTGTAGCTTTCAGGACACAATCTCAGCCCTCCCTTCCCTTATTTGACACCAACCCGCGACATGGAATTCAAACTTCCCAACTTGGGCGAAAATATCGACTCTGGCGACATCACCGGCGTGCTGGTAAACGTGGGGGATATCGTGGCCCCCAATCAGGATGTGCTTGAGGTCGAGACCGGCAAAGCGGTTGTGGCCGTGCCGCTCAAAGAGGGGGGCAAAATCACCAAAATATTGGTCAAGGCGGGTGACACCGTAAATATCGGCGCTCCGGTGTTCGAGTATGAACCCGCCGCCGCGAGCGCGTCCAAACCCGCCGCCAAACCCGCGGCCGCGGCCAAGCCCGCCACTGCCGCCAAGCCCGCCGCAAAACCGGCTCCCGTGGCCACGGCGACCGCTCCCCGTCCCGCTCCGCCAAAACCCGCTCCGGTAGCGCCCCCCCCTGCCCCACCTCCACCAACACCGGCTCCGGCAACCGCGGTGGCCAGCAATGGCCAATCCAGCACGGCCCTTGCCGCACCAGCCGGTCCCGAAGTACGCCGCCTGGCGCGAGAGCTGGGCGTGGACCTCTCCCGCGTGGCGGGTTCCGGCGCGGATGGCCGCATCCTGCGCGAGGATGTCATCGCCGCGGTTCGACATGCCAATCTCTCCGGTGTGGGCCTGTCAACGGCGACTCCCGGCTATAACGAACGTGACGGCTTTGGGCCCATCTTGCGCGAGCCACTCTCGCGCATGCGCAAGACCATCGCCGCCAACATGGTCTACAGCGTACAGACCATTCCGCAACTTACCAACTTTGACGACGCCGACGTGACCGAGCTGGAACGCATCCGCAAGGCCAGCGCCGACCATTACAAGGCTAGCGGCCAGCCGATCAAGCTGACCGCGCTGGCGTTTGTGATCAAGGCGGTCGCCCTCTCGCTTAAAACACATAAGACGATCAACGCCAGCCTGGATATGGAGTCGGGCCAGATCATTTACAAAGGCTACGTCAACGTGGGCGTGGCGGTCGATACCGAGCATGGCCTGATGGTGCCGGTCATCCGGGATGTGGATCGGCTGTCCATTCCCCAACTGGCGCAGGCGATCACGGGCATTGCCGAGCGGGCCAAAAAGCGCGAAATCAAACCGGAGGAAATGACCGGCGGCACGTTTACCATCAGCAATCTAGGGGCCATAGGGGGGACGTACAGTACGCCCATTATTAATCCGCCGGAGGTGGCGATCCTGCTGGTGGGCCGCTCGCGCAAGTTGCCCATTGTGACCGACGATGGGAAAATCGAGCCGCGGCTGATGATGCCGCTCAGTCTGACGTATGACCACCGCCTGGTGGACGGCGCGGCCGCCGCGCGGTTCTTGACGGACGTCATCGGCTATTTGCAAAGCCCCGGTCCACTCTTGCTGGCGCAGTGACCCGGTGCAGTGGGCAACGCAGCTTTATAGAAGACGACAACCATTGTCGAACTGCGTTTATTATATTATGCGACTCCTCGCCGCCGTATTACCAAGCAACAGATTTTTAAACAGGAGGCAGCGGAGAGAGCAGAGCATGGAGATAGGGTTTTACCTCTGCTACCTCCTGTTCAAGCAAGAATTTTAGCCACGGATGAGCGCGGATTTTCATGGAAAAGTCCCCGCTGCCATTCGTAGCATTGTAACAAGCATTTTATGAGGAAACCGGATGCTGGACCGCGTGTTCACTCTCTGCTGTATAGGCTGTGCGTTAATTGTCTGCTACACGTGGCGACCAGCCGCCAGCGCCGAAACGGCCAAACCCGCACCCGCCAAGCCCGCATCGCCCCCCCTGGCAAAATCGCCGCGGGCCGGGGAATTTGCCGCAAAGTCCGTGGTCGTGGGAAAGCAAACCCGCGAATATCGCCTTGTTATTCCCGATAGCGTCGATTTAACCCAGCCAGCGCCGTTGGTCGTGGCCCTGCACGGCATGGCCATCGATAGCAAGGACCTGATGCCGCGCTATTCCAAGCTCAACGACACGGCCCGAAAGCACAAATTTCTCATCGCTTATCCCAACGCCCTGGAAAAACATTGGGGTATCAAGCCGACCAAGGTCGCCGCCGACCTCGCTTTTTTTGACGAGCTTGTCGCCCAGATCTCGACCAATTATGCCGTGGATTCGCGGCGGATTTATGTGCTGGGAATTTCCAACGGCGGCTACTTTGCCCACCTCATTGGCAAAGAGCGTTCCACCACGGTGGCCGCCGTGGTCAGCCATTCCGGGGTGTTGGGCCTGCAAACCCTGGGGGGAATCAAGGCCGAGCGTAAATTTCCCGTGATGATTGTGCATGGGGACCGTGACCCGATCTTTCCCGTGGCCTTTGCCCGAGAAAATCGCGATAAATACCAGCGTGAAGGGCATCCTGTCACGTATCAAGAAATCGCCGGCGGCGGCCACCTCTGGACCGACAAAGTCGATATCAATGAGGAAATCTGGAAATTTCTCAAGGATCAGGCCCTGCCCGAGAAGTGAGTGGTCCCATTTTGGGATAGAATAACGTTCCGCTGGCCATCTCTCGTCTCCCATCTCTCGCCTCTCGCCTCCCCCATGTCCCATTACCTGCGCGTCTTTGGCACGTTTGCCCGGAATTCGCTAGTGCGGGATTTGACGTTTCGCGGCAACTTCCTGGTGCAGTGCGTCTCTTCGCTGGCCTGGGTGCTCATGAATTTCGGCTACTTCTGGCTGATCTTTCAGTATGTTGATTCCATCGGCCGGGCGACCGGCTGGGGAAAAATGGAATACTTTGTGTTTCTGGCGACGTCGCTCTTGGTCAATAGCCTGGTCGAGGTCGTGTTCATGCCCAATACCCAGGAATTTAGCGAACTGGTGCGGACGGGTGGGTTGGATTTTGCCCTGACCAAGCCGATCGACACGCAGTTTTTGGTCAGCTTTGCCAAGTGGGACTGGTCGAGCGCGGTCAATTTTGTATTTGGCATCGGCCTGTTGGCGTTCGCGGTGCCGCGGTTGTCCGTGGGAGTCCCCGCGCTGGCGTGGCTGCTGTATCCGGTATACATCCTCTGCGGGGTGGCGCTCTTGTACAGTTTGACCATTGTGCTGGCGGCCAGCAGCGTCTGGCTGGGGCGTAATCAAAACTTATACGATTTTTGGTTTTATATCACCAACTTTTCGCGCTATCCCATGGAGATTTACGCCGGCCCCCTGGGTGGTCCCCTGCGCGTGGTGTTTACCTACCTGATCCCGGTGCTCATTGTAATCAACGTCCCCGCCCGGCTAGTCGCTTTGCCCCTGGCCCCGGAGAATGCCTGGCTGGCGGGATTTGCCCTGTTGGCGGTCGTGGCCAGCCTGGCCGTGTCCCGGTGGGTCTTTTTGCGGGCGTTAATTAGCTACCGCAGCGCGAGTAGTTGACAGGAGTAGATGGCGGGGAGGGGAATTGCAATCACCCATGCATTTATCAGGGAGAAGCCGAGGGAAGACCGAGTTGCACGGAGAAGACTGTGCCAAACAAATTACGAATTACGGAATTACCAATTACGATCTGATGCGGGGTATCATCAGCAGAACCGCGCTAGCGGCGGTTGGAAACTTGATTGAACATAGCATGATGCGGCTAATATGAGAATTCGGTTAAGGCAAGAACCACGTCAGCAAAAGCCAAAAATTCATTGCGGTAAAGTTTTCAGCAGCTAAAATACGTAGCGTCCTAATAAACAACGTCTTGTAGTCTCTGATTTTCAACTTGCAAACAGGGGTACGCTCATGAGTTGGCAAAAATTGTCGTTGGTTTGCGGTCTATTGGCCGCGGGTCTCTGTTTCCACCCCACCGATGCACAGGCGATCTTGACGTATGATCTGCGTTTCGCCGATGGAACCCGCACCAAGCCAGCCCAAGTCGGGACATATCTCACCAATCTGTACGCGGTGATTGATCAAGGGGGTGATGATACCTTCGAGAATGAGTCGATCTCATCGGGCGTTCTGTCAATCTATAGTACCAATACCGGGGGAGGGGCGATTCTTCCTGGCACTGGCAGCGGAGTGACCAGTCGCGCTCCTGTTAATAGAATTAATTCGACTCCTGGTTTTCCAAACCCGCTGCGCGTGGCAACCGACAATGACACTACCGGTGATTTGCAGCGGGATAATAATGGCGTGGCGGCCCCCAACAGCTCTCTACCTGGCGTTGTATACAATACTGATGGGATCTTGGACTGGGGCGCGGATGAGCGGTATATAATTTCCGGAGGGGGCGCAAATGTGGCATTTCCATCCCTGGCCAATTATTTTGTGGGTGGCGTTCATATTGCAGGAATGACTCGCGCGTATAATTGGCGTTTTATACAACCATATTCTTTGGACAATTTATCTCCAAATGATTACTCGCGACCGTCGCAGGTGCGCCCCAATTCCTGGGAAGTGTTGATTGGTCAATTTACCATCACTATCAATGGCGTCACGCCTGGCGGAACCACGGCTTTCACCCCTTTTGCCTATCATCGCAATCGGTTAACAAGCACATCTCCTACGCCCGCACCTGGAGTAACTTATTCCCAGGATGGAAATTTACCAACTCATAATCCAGGCGGCGTCAATGTCCCGTTTCTACCCGGTTCGTTCACGGGCGTGGAATTTATTCCCGAACCTTCGGCATATTTCTGTGGTGGATTGGCATTAGCCCTGGGCTGGTTATTCCGCAAGTCACGCAAATAATGTTGATTTCAAACGGCCGCCCCATGACCAACAACCCATATGAAGCGCCGCAAACGATTCTGAGCGGCGAAAATAAAACAGCTGATGCTCACGCGCGCTGGCAAGTGATCGTGCAGAGCATGAAGGAAGGGGCGCGAGTCGGGGCATTCTTGCCCGGAGGGATTGTGGCGGCTGTGGGGTTTTTGCTCTTGGGTATCAGCCTATCAAAAGGAAACGTTGCGGAACTACCTGCAGCGTTGGGTATCTGGCTGGTCGTATTTGGATTCACCTGTCTGGCCGGCGGGATCCTTGGCGGCGCAATTGGGCTATTCGCCGGTTTGGTGGTTCTGGCTTTGGGTTTTCCCAAAGTGATTGACACCTCGGTTGAAAAGAATTCCCCGGATAATTTAACGTAATGTCTGCTTAAGGCCCTCAAATCGCGAACATCTTTCCCGCAAAAAGTCCATCGCCGCCGCCGCCACGGTCGGGGCGCGGTGGCTGTCGCGACTTAGTTCCACATAGACGCCGTTGCTGTAGTTCATCTCGCGCAGGGCCGCCAACACCGGGCCAAAGTCGATTTCACCTTCGCCAAAGGGCAAGTGCTCATGCACGCCGGCCCGCATATCCTCCAAATGCACATTGACCAGTTCGGTTTGCCATTGCCGAACGTGATCGGCGATCGGCACCTCTCCCAGGCAGTGCAAATGGCCAATGTCCAATGTCAATTTTAACAGGGGATGCGGCAAACGCCGTTTTAGCTCCTCAAACTGGAGCATGGACTCCACAAACATTCCCGGTTCCGGCTCAAAGCCAATCGGCATCCCGTATCGCTCCGCCGTGGTAAGAACTTTTTCTAAACCATCTACTAACCTCGCTGAAATGAGTTCATCATCGCCTGCGGATTCCCGCAGTACGCCGGACCAGAGGGAGACGCAGTCGCTGTTTAGTTCGGTGGCGATGTGAATGGCCCGCTCATAAAAGTTGATCCGTAACTGCCGTGCCGCGGCATCAGTGCTGACCAGCGTGGGTTCGTGTTTTTCCCGGGAATTGAGCAAAAAACGGGCACCGGTCTCGATGACAGTGCGAAACTGATATTTTTGCACCCAGGTTTGCCACTGACGCAGATCACTGGCAAAGTATTCGCTATAAGGATTCAGCCAGCCATGGTCCAGGGTGATGCCAACCGCCTGATAACCCAAATCCGCCAAGAGCGCCAGGGCGTCCGCGGGATGATGATGCGCTAACCCGTTGGTGTTGTAGCCCAGGAGCATGGTCGTGGCGGGTAACAATAACAAAAAACTAATCTGGGTAATCTGGCGAAAAAATTGACTTGGCCAAGTTGTTCTGCTACTCTCCTAGTATTCCAAATAACAGCCCTGTTATCCAGTTCCCCGGCTTGCGGCTAAGCATTTTTCAGGATGCGAGCCGCGGTTGCACAAACTCTATTTCATCCTTGCTAATGGTTTGCGGGCCGTCAGGCGGCTAGAACATTGAATTTTCACTTTGCGGGGGCGAGTGATAATTCCCAGGAATATCTCTTTTTTATCGGCTCGATCTCACTGTCGGATTCGGGGATACATCCCGCCGCTCGCTGGCACCAGATGTGCACCGATGCCCACAGCTTGAACTTCGCCACAATTGATGCCCATCCCGCGCATTGATTCCCAATTTGCGGACCGACATGCGTCCAAGGTGGAGTCCCAACGCGCACCTTGACCAAATCACCACACTTTACCCATCATTCATCACCCAGGAAGCGCATTTTATGATTTTTGAATTTAGCCGAAACCTCCGTTGGTCCCTGCTGTTTTTGGCTGTCTGGGCGTTATGTGCTCCGGCCTATGCGCAATTGTCCGCCACGCGCGTGGCCAGCGGATTATCTAATCCTCTGTTTGCCACGCATGCGCCGGGTCAGCCGAATACGCTGTACATTGTGCAAAAAGGGGGGGCCATTCGCACCCTCAATTTGCAAAACAATACTCTCAACGCGGGTAATTTTTTGAATATCCCCACGGTGGATAACACATTTTTGAGCGCCGGCGGTGAGCAAGGTCTGCTGGGTTTGGCCTTTCATCCCAACTTTCAGACCAATGGCCACTTTTATGTCAACTACACCTATGGCACGGGGAGCGGCGATACCCGTGTTGAGCGCTACACCTATAACCACGCCACCCAAACGGTCAACACCGCCAGCCGCCAGACGGTCATGCAATTTGACCAGCCCTTTGACAACCATAACGGCGGCTGGATGGGCTTTGGCCCGGACGGATTTTTGTATATCGCCAGTGGAGACGGCGGGAGCGCTAATGATCCACAAAATAACGGCCAAAACCGCAACACCCTCTTGGGCAAAATGCTCCGCGTCGATGTCAATAACGACGCCTTTCCCGGCAGCGCCACGCAGAACTATGCTATCCCCGCCAACAATCCATTTGTGGGCGTGGCCAACACCCGGCCCGAAGTTTGGGCTTATGGCCTGCGCAACCCCTGGCGCAATAGCTTTGACCGGCAGACCGGGGATTTGTGGATTGCCGATGTCGGCCAGGGAGCATTTGAAGAGGTAAATTTTCAGGCGGCCAATGCCCTGGGGGGGGCAAACTACGGTTGGCGTCTGCGCGAGGGCTTGATTGCGACCCCCGCGACTGGAGTGGGGGGCAATCGCCCCACTGCCAATGTCGATCCCATTGCCGTTTATGACCGCAACACGGGTATTTCCATCACTGGCGGCTACGTGTATCGCGGGGGGGATATTCTGGACATGGGGCAAAATCTGGACGGCACCTACTTTTTTGCGGATTTTGCTTTTAGCAAGATTTTTACCCTGCGATACTCTGGAAGCGGTACCCCGACCAACAGGCAAGAGCGGACGATCACTTCGACCAACGGCGGATCGATTAACTCGATCGCTTCCTTTGGCGAAGATAGCCAGGGAAGACTGTACATCGTGGATTACGGCGGCGAAGTGTTTCGCATTCAAGGTCCCGCCATCCCAGAGCCGGGGATGTGGGTAGCGGGGCTGGCGGCTTTGGGCCTGGTGTGGCACTGGCGCAGGCGTCAATCGGACCCCGCGCAGTTGTCGTAACCTTACTGCGATTCACGGTATTTTAGGCCGTGTGGGCCGCTTTCGATTTTTTACCGGGCAGGGTAAGCTAGGGGAACCGCCACGATCGGCGGTTCCCCTTTTTTATTATTAGTTGCCCATGCCGCTGGAAGTCATCCAATACCCCCACCCCGCGCTGCGCCATGTCAGCAAACCGGTCAAAAAACTGGATGCCGAGCTGCGCGGCTGGGTCGAGGAAATGTTCTCGCTGATGTACGCGCATAAGGGGATCGGCCTGGCGGCCAATCAGGTCAATCTGCCCTATCGACTGTTTGTCATTAATGAGCAAGGCGATCCCCATAAAGGGGAGGAATTTGCCATCATTAACCCAGTGCTTTCGCGGCCCAAGGGGCTGGCGGAAGCCGAAGAAGGGTGCCTGAGTTTGCCGGGACTATATGCCGAAGTCCGCCGCCCCGCGACGATTGTGCTGGATGGTTATGACTTGCGCGGCAAACCCCTGCACTGGGAACTGGATGGTTTACTGGCCCGCGTGGTTCAGCACGAAACCGACCACCTGGATGGCCGCTTGTTTGTGGACCGGCTGAATAGCACGGGCCAACTGCGGGTTCAGCCATTTTTACAGGAATTTGAAATCCAGTACGCCCAACGGACCAAGGAAGGGGCCATTCCCCCCGCGACGGAGATCGCCACCCGGCTGGCGGAACTACAAAACGCGCGGTGCTAAATCATCCCCGTGAAGGCTAACGAATCCCAATAAATCCACTACCCAGACAGGTCAGCGATTCCGGGATTATTTCTTTTTGGCTTTTTTCTTGGCCGGGGCGGGTTTGGCCATTTTCCCGGCGGGTTTTTTAACAGCCGCTTTTTTAGCCGCCGCTGACTTTAACGCTGCCGACTTTACCGCGGAACCTTGCGCGGGAGCCGCTTTCTTGGCCGCGACTTTAGAGGGGACCTTGGTGGCGGCGGGCTTTTTGACAGCCGCGGGTTTGCTCAATTTCTTGGCCCCCTTTTTGGCTGGTTTGGCCACTTTAGCCGCCGCATGCGGTTTGACTGGCCCTTTTTTGGCGGTCGTCGGGGAACTGGGTTTGGCGGCGGGTTGGCTATTTTTATTAGCCGCTGGCTTTGAACTGCCCGCCGTGCCAGGGACCGGCGGAATCAACCGCGTGGTCAAGGGTGACGCCGTGGCCGCCACCCCTGGCGTGGGTATGGGCAAGGCTACCCCCGGTAGCTGAACATTAAGATTGGGGGTACCGGGTAAAACAGGCGAAACCGGGGATTTTCCAGGTTTCTTCGCAGGCACAGAGTCCATAAGTCGAATCCTAAAGACGCTAACCGGATTGGTTTGCGGCGCGACTCACGCGGGCTTCCTTGCATGGCAATGACCCGGGAAGGCAAATTTCTCCCAAGTCGTAGCGAGCCACACCCGTAACTGGCCCTAGTTTTATATTTGAAATTTCACCTAGACAACTGTTATTCTCATGGAAAACTCAAAAAAACCTAAAATATTTTGGCCTTCCACCCTTCTTTACCGCTGATAGGCTGTACGAGCGGGAAGCCCCGGCGTGGGACGCGTGGCGGCCGACCGGGATTTCCACGCCGGCGCGGCTCCCGGCGCGACGGACTGGTTGGACGCAGCCGCGCGCGACTGTCGCGGCTGCCATGTCGGCGCTGATTCCGTTGTTGCCGATGTTCCCTCGTCCACGGGTTCTAGGGCCGAGGTCGGCTGAACCGCCGCGTCCCGGTAACCCGGCCGGTGGGCCGGTCGCGGAGCATTGATTCGGGCGCTAATGCTGGGAATGGCCCGCGCGGGGGGGGCATTACCAGCGGTTTCATCGGTATTGTATTCATCGGACTTTTCCAACAATTCCATGGCGGTTTCGACCGCTTGGGTTTGTTTGACACTAGGAATTGGCTCTGGCAGGGTGTGCTCTCCCCCATCTTCGTAGGTTTCATAGGGCATTCCCTCGACCGGCGTGGGCTGCGGAGTGGTCAGTTCCTCCGTCTGCTGCTCCACCGGTCCCCGGCTGATCACATCGGGACGGGTAAAGCCATAGTTAAGGTACATCCCGGCGTCCCGCTCGCGGGCGTGGCGTTTGGCGTCAAAGTACGCCTTGCCCGGCCAGGGGCCTTCCGCCAGGAGCACGTTGTTGTATTCCAACAAAGAGTTCTTGCGGTAATGGACCTGGGCGATGGAGCGATTGTAATCCGACAAGGCCCGGTAATACGCGCTTTCAGCATCGGCCTGGCGGCGTTGGGCGTCCAAAAGCAAGTCAAAGGTCGCGGTTCCCGCGTTGTAGGCGGCTTCCACCGATTTTACTTGACGTTCGGCGGCCAAGCGGCGATTAAACAACGTCTGCACCAATACATGGTTGGTATCAAGGATCCGCACCGCCTCCGCCAGGGCGTGGGAAACTTCCAATTCTTGATCCTGCAGCACGCTCCGTTCACGGGCTAACAGCAATTGTTGCTGGCGGACCGTGGCCAGGCCGCGGCGATTTCCTATATCCCAGCTAAACGACAGCCCGACTTCGCTTTCGGCAAAATTGCCATCCGTCAAACCAGCCAGAGCGTTGGTGTTTTCGATGCTGTTAAAGCCGGTATAGGCATTCCCCTGCGAATCCCACCAGCGGTCCCCCACGCCCACCCAGCGGTAACGGGCGGTAGCGTCGAGCCGCGGTAAGAGCAGGTTCTTGCTGGCCATTAGTTCCAGTTCGCGTTGTTTAATGCGCCATTTTTGTTGGCGAAGTTCCACGCTGCGCATCAGGGCTTCGCAGTGGATTTCATTCCAGTCAAACAGCACTTTGGCGGTGGTGGGGTCGGTTACCGGAACGATCAACCGGCCATCCGTCGCCGCCAGGCCCATGATAAATCGCAGGCGGCTTTCGGCTCGATATAGATCGGAAAGGGAGCTTTCGACCAGCGAGCGGAAAAAGAAGTATTGTTCGCGGGCCTGGGCTTCTTTGTCAGCTTCGCCCCCCTTGGATTGTTCGGCGTACAGGGCATAAACCCGCTGCCAGGTGGCCAGGGCGCTGTCCCGGCCCACCTTGAGGGCCTCCAGGTTACGATAGGCAAAGTATAAATCCCAATAGGCGTTCTCCACTTCGTTAACTAGATCGCGGACGCCCGCCTCAAAGTCCGCCAGGCTGATATCGTGGCGAATGCGGGCCAGGACCACGCCGTCAAATTGAGCGCTGCCGGTCCCGCTAAAGGGATCAAAGGGTCCGGCGATCCGGTTGTAAAACATCCCCGCCCCTTGCAGCAACGGCTGGCGGGCAAAGATATCGACGGTTTGCGTCGTGTCGCCGGGAACTTCGCGGATGGGGCTATTGTTGTAATCGCCAATGGTTTGGGTGGACAACCCGACCAAGGTCCCCGCGGAGAGCCGTTTTTGCAGGCTGTTATTCCAGGTGGCCAGGTCTTGCTGGCGGATCCGATTAAAGATGAACGACCCGCTGCTGTTGAAGTTTTGGGGGCGGTCGGACTTGGCGTAGGTCAGACTGCTTTGGATTTGCGTGTCAAAGTTGGCCAACGCCCCTTCCACGCCAAAGTTGGGATCGGCCTCGGTGATGGCCGGATCATAAACGGTGGTGACTTGGCCGGGGACGCGTTGCAGCGAATCGGGGGCTTCGTCGGTCTGCGGACGCTGGCCAAAGTTGATCCGCCGACCACCGATGGTCCGCATGACTTTGCCGTTTTCCAGGGCATAATGGACGGCGTCTTCCAGTTGCAATTCCCATAATTGCTGAAAATTAGGACTACTCAGCGTTAGCGGGGCAGGGACAGAGGTCACCTCGGCCAAACTTTGGGTATCGACGTCCGGATGCTCGATTTGCGTGGCTTTGCCGATCCAATGCGACATGTCGCCATCTTCGAACAGAAAATGGGGCTGGCGAGGGGCGCAGCCCGTGATCGAGATTGCGGTACACATCAAGAGTGCCACAGCCGCGCGTAAGTTCCGTCGCATGGATGGTCTCGTCCTGAAATGGCTTTCGGTCTGACCCTGGCTCTGAGAACACCCCTATGGTGTTTTCAGGGAGCCAGCCGATTTGCCGTAAGTTGAATCTTCGCAGTGGTTTATGGGCAATTATGGATTTGGCAAAAGTTGGTCTTACCCTTGCCATCCCCACCCGGCTGAACCGGGGCAAGCAGGGACACGCTGCGCGCGGATCACTTGCGGCAAATCACTTATCGTCGCCACAGACGGTAAAGCTTGAATAATCGGTAGAGTTTTTCTGATTGTTAAAGTCTTCCTATCTTTGCTAGTCTAGCTAGATCGCGGTTTGCGACTTTGGTGTTGAAATATTGCTAGCTCTTCCATTCCGCAATTTTTGGTATAAGTCAATTTAACCCTCTCTCACCGCTAGCCCCTGTCCCTCTCCTCTGACCCCTTCCCCCCACCCCTTCTCCAGCACCCATGCCTCATTTTGACCTCCCCGCCATTCAATCCGCGCTCGCCCAATTTGACCTGGATGCCTGGCTGTTGGCCGATTTTCGCGGATCAAACCCCTTGGCCGCAACCGTGCTGGGTCTGGATCCCGCCGCCCATCGCACGCGGCGCTGGTTGTATGTTATTCCCCGCCAGGGAACTCCTAAAAAGCTGGTTCACCGGATTGAACCGGCGGCGTTGGCCGGTTTGCCCGGCGACGAACGGATTTATCTGACCTGGCAGGATTTTCAGGCGGGCGTCGCCTGGACGTTGGTCGATCTGCCCAGCGATCTGGGCCAGCCCCGTGTTGCCCTGGAATATTCCCCCCGCAACATGATTCCCTATATTTCGCGGATCGATGGCGGGTTGTTGGAACTAGTGCGCGACTGCGGGGTCGAACCAGTCTCTAGCGGAAATCTGTTGCAAGAGTTTGAAGCCACCTGGACACCGGAACAATGGCAACTGCATCTGCAAGCCGCCCAAGGGACCAACGCCGCTTATGACCGTGTCTGGCGGTTTTTGCGGGAGGCGGCCGCCAGCGGCCATGAACCGCGCGAAACCGACGTGCAGGACCTCATCATGAACCACTTTGCCGAACATGGACTAATCACCGACCATCCCCCCATTGTCGGCGTCGGACCCCATGCCGGCGATCCCCACTATGCCCCCATGCGCGGGGCCGATAGCGCCATCCGCGCGGGCGATCTGGTCCTGGTCGATCTGTGGGCGAAGGTCGATCACCCGCGCGGCGTCTATAGCGACCTGACGCGCATGGGTTATATGGGCCAGCAGGTACCGGAAAAATACGCCGCCGTGTTTGCCATTGTGGCCGCTGCCCGGGATGCGGCCATCGCCCTGGTTACAACGCGTTTTGACACCGGTCAACAATTGGCGGGATGGGAAGTGGACCAGGCCGCGCGGCAGGTGATTGTGGATGCGGGTTATGGAGCCGCTTTTGTGCATCGGACGGGTCATAATATCGGGACCTCGACGCATGGCAACGGCGCGAACATGGATAATCTGGAAACGCGGGACGAACGGCGGGTCCTGCGGCGAACCTGCTTTTCGGTCGAACCGGGGATCTACCTGCCCGAGTTTGGCATTCGCAGCGAAGTCAATGTATATGTTGACAAGGATGGCCAAGTCCATGTGACCGGCGGCGACTTGCAGCGGCAAATTGTGCCAATTTTGGCGTGAGCATGCCAGGCACCAAGAGCTACATCAGACATGCTCGGCACCAGCCACGGAGGAAGTTCAGAGAAGCACGAGAAGACAGGGAATAGCCATATGAAATCTGAGATTTGAAATTTGAAATCGTCGATCCGTGGCTAAGAATTCTTTTGTCACGATTCTTTTTGTCACGGATTTTCACTGATGGAACGTTAATTTTATTATATCGTCCGTGACACGGGCTTTGGCTCGTAACTGCCCCAACGGCCCGATTCATCCCCTGTAAAACGAATTAATCAAAAAATTCCTGGGTTTCTCACATTAACCCAAACTACAGGCTTCCAGCCCACCCAACTCTCTGGGAAAACTATGTTTCGCCTGTTAAATTAGATAGAGTTTGCCGGGAATACTTTTCAGTTTTTCAAAGAACGTCCGCAGTTGTAGTTCACCTCCGTACTCCACCTCCTCTTGTTCACTCTCCACTAACCACTAACCGCCCATGCCACTGCTCGTTGTCGGATCGGTAGCCTTGGATTCCATCGAAACTCCCCGCGCGACACGGAATAATGTCTTAGGGGGGTCGGCTGTTTTTTTTTCCACGGCCGCCAGTCACTTTACGCCGGTCAAGTTGGTGGGTGTCGTGGGCGAGGATTGGCCTGGCGAACATACGGCCATGCTGCGTGCCCGGGGGATCGACACCGCGGGGTTGCAGACCGTAGCGGGAGGAAAGACCTTTCGCTGGCGGGGTAAATACCAGCCGAACATGAATGACCGGGAGACGCTGGAGGTGCATTTGAACGTGTTAGAGCAGTTTCAGCCGATCTTGCCGGACAACTTTCGCCAGTCGCATTATGTGTTTTTGGGGAATGACTCTCCCCGGAACCAAATGCAGGTGTTGGAGCAGGCGTCGGGGCGCAAGCTGGTCGTGGCGGATACGATGGATTTGTGGATCAATATCCAGAATGACGAGTTAAAGGCGTTACTAAAGCGGTTGGACGGGCTGTTGATCAATGATAGCGAGGCCAAGCTTTTGACCGATGAGGAGAATCTGGTCCAGGCGGGGCACAAGGTGCTAGAGCTGGGCCCAAAATTTGTCGTGGTCAAAAAAGGCGAACATGGGGCGATGTTTTTTAGTCAGGAAGAAACCTACGTGATGCCCGCCTATCCCACGTCCAGAGTGATCGACCCTACCGGAGCGGGGGACAGTTTTGCGGGCGGGATGATGGGTTATCTGGCCGAAAAGCGGAGTTTTGACGCCCGCACGCTCAAGGAGGCTTTGGCGTATGGGGTGGTGACGGCCAGCTTTACCGTGGAGGATTTTTCGCTGGACCGGCTCAAGGCGATCACCCGCGCCGACCTGGACCAGCGCTGGCGGGAATACCGCCAAATGCTGAGCTTTTAGGCAATTTACAGTGAACAATTAAAAATTAAGAATGATTTTCCTTATTAATTCTTCATTTGAATCTCCCGCCCCCATAGCTCAATGGCCCCCATAGCTCAATGGATAGAGCAGCTGCCTTCTAAGCAGTTGATCGAGGTTCGATTCCTCGTGGGGGTATGGATACATTTGTGCAGTATGCCGCAGGTTGTGGGGCTTCGTCTATATCTTCTTGATGCGATTGGACTAAAGTCAATTCCATGCAACTCTGTTCAGGCGAGTGCAGTGCCACTGAAAGTGCTACGGAATCATGAATAGTGCCACGGGTAGTGCTATGCACGACTTCGTTCTCCGTGGACCTGCTTAGCTCGGCTATGGCCTTTTGGAAGTGGTGCTCCGTGGTCTTGAGATAATGCCGCTCGGCCACCGCTGGCGAATTCCCTAGCCAATTCGCGACGACGTGCGCGGGGAATTGATCCGCAAGTTCGATCTGGCGTGATGCTCGCAAGTTGTGGAAACATCGCTCCCAGGGCACAAGGCCAGCTTTCCGAATGATCCGCAATCGGCATTGTTCTGGGGTGGGAACATGCTCGCTTATCGAGTGCAAATATCCTATGATATTCCAGGACTATCAGCAACCAGCAGCGCATTCCGTAAGCGATGTAGAAATGATATTTAGCGAACGTGTTCCGGAACTTCGGCACGCACATGGGTTAAGCCTGAAGGCGCTGGCTGAGCAGGTTGACGTCGGCTTCACTTACATGAGCCGGGTTTAGTACGGGGCGGCTCCTTTTCGGCGATTACCCAAGCGATGCCTTGATTTACCGCTTAGCGGAGGCGCTGGAAACGGATGAGGAATAACTCCTAATTCTGGCGAAACGGGCGCCAGAAAGTGTTCGGAAACGTTCCCTTGAACGACGGGATGTGTTCGGGACGCTAGCCAATTGCGATGACAACACATTCGACAAAGTGATGGGAACGATTGGCGGTAATGCTACGAGAAAGAAAAATGTGAAGGGCTGATGCCCAGAAGTTCACTGTGAACTATTGTGTACTTCATCAGGGACCAATGCAGATGAGCGAGACGCTATTCAAGAAGGTTGACTACTCCCTGTCTAAGCTGGTGGACGATATTGAAATGGGCAGCATCGGCCTACCGGACATACAACGTCCATTCGTTTGGAAGAACTCCAAAGTCCGTGACCTCTTCGATTCGATGTACCGTGGATAACCCCGCCACAGTCACCAGCCCACGTTCACTCTGGTACAGTAGTACCCACTTCCCACCGACCAGCAGGCCGCGCGCGGCATCAGCAATATCTTTCACCTAGACGCCTATCGTATCGCCAGCCCCGAGGAATTTTGGGAACTTGGCATCGAAGAAATGTTCGCCAGCGAAAACTGGACAATCATCGAATGGGCCAACCGCGTGCGGGTCTGCCTGCCGCGGGATTACCTGGGCGTAGAGATCGAAATTATCGACACGCAAGCACGAGCCGCAAAACTTACCCCAAGGGGAAAGTGTTGGGAGAATGCTCTCGTTGGGCTAGAACCTGTGACGAAATCAGCCGCCGGGCGCTAGCCCACGGTTGCCGTGCCCTAAGCTGGTAAACAGTTACAAACATGCTTAATTTCTAGTCACATGCTCGCGCAGGGCAAATGCCATTTTCTGCCGGGCTGATTGCCAATAACGCTTCAGCTGCCGTTCAGATACCCGCATGACCTCCGCGGCCGCTGCTTGTGTCAGCTCTTGATACCAGATCAATTCAAAAGCCTGCCTTTCCGCGGTGGGCAGATTGTCGATCGTAGCATGCACATCCTGCCAAAAGCCATCCTGCAATTCGGCGTCGCGGGTGCCAAGTTGGTTATATATAGTATTTTGACCGTCCGTTTCCGCGCCAACCGCTATCGCCCGCACTTCACGTCGGCCAGCCCCCTCTTGGCCAAAGTAATGCCGCATCTGATCTAGCAATTCTCTCCGAATTTGTAGGATCACCAGCCCACAATACTCCGCGACGGTCCGGGGCATAATCTCCTCCAGGGCATGTAGCAGCCGTAGTGTCGCTTGCTGGGCGATGTCGTCCGCCTCCGCATGCGCCTGAAGCGCCGGAAACTGCCACAGTAGACGCTGAGCCATGCGCTGCAGCCATGTAAAAGATACCTCGACAAGTTCCACTCTGGTGGCGGAATCATGGGTCGTCAGGCGTGTGCAAAGCACTTGACATAATTCGGGATGATCTATTGTCGGAAATTGCATAATTCGCCCCAGAATTGCAATTAATGGTGAATTTCATGTCGATTAGATACCAGCCGTGTGCAAAGGCAACTTCTTCTCTGGCAGTTCCAGCTTTCTTTGGGAGAGTTCTGAATACCAATCATGCGTTCTGCTATCGCATCCTCTATCACAACAGGCACGGAAATTTGAAAAAAGGGACGCACATTCTGGAAATTTTACATGAATTAAATATTTTTCTTTTGTGAGCAGGGTAAAAAATGGACTAGGTCGTATTGGTTTCTGCTCAATTACCACATCAGATCTTACCGCAGCATAAGCAAATCTGTGCGCAAATTCTTTGTAAGCACTTTTTACAACTCGTTGATCCGCAAGTAATTCACTGCAAATCGCCCGCAATCATGGGCTACTAGAGAATTCTGGGGACTTCGGCAATTTTTTAACGGCCCGATTGGGGGTGGCGTTACGCTTTTAGGCACAACGCACTATTGCGTGTAGCTTTTCAGCACCGACGCCAAATCGTTCTCATCCGAGTTGATTTTCCCTCCTCAGTTCCACGACTGGCGGCAGTTTCGCGGCCATCCAACAAAAGAGACACACCCATGCTCCACTCGCTCCATCGCCGTGTCCGTCAACTGGCCCAACGTTTTGAATTGAGCAACATGTTGGGTTTGGGGGGGAGTGGGGCTGGGAGTACAAGCAGTAGGACTGCATGCAATTCGCGGAGCCGCGCGCGTCTGTCCCGCGGCGGAAGGATGTTTGCGGAGAGGTTGGAGGAGCGGATCACGCCAGTGCTGGGGGCATTTGATGTACCACCTGCAATAGGTACGGGTGGAATTTTCGATGGAGTGGTAAATATAAATGGATGTACCGCCAGTTTACTTAGCGATGGAAGACATATATTGACTGCTGCCCACTGTGTGGATAGCCCTACAGTCGATATTGACGGTGATGGTATAGCTGACATTGGGGATGGTATTGTCGATGTACGCACCTACACAGTAACGTTTGATCTTCCTAGTGGAAGTAAAACATTCACTATCGCACACACCGCGGCAGCACCTACTGTATTCGCACATCCGAATTGGAACGGAAATGTAAATAATGGGTTCGATGTCGCTATTATACATCTACCTTCATTGGCTCCACTTGGAAATGGGCCGAATCGACTTGGGTACGATCTGTTCACAAATGCCGCAGTGGATGCTACCTCAGCATTTACTTTTGTGGGATATGGACTTTCTGGCACAGGTACAAGTGGCAGAAATAACAACAACACGGAAATGCAACGTATTACAATCAATGCCACTGCTGGTCAATTTCAACTCGGACTAAATGGCGGTACTGTAAATGTTAACTTCAACACTACAGCAGCTGCACTTCAAACAGCTATCGCGTCACTTCCGGGTGGCTTGGGAAATGTGCGGGTTGTACAAGTCAACTCTGCTGGAAATCCCAATAATGGAAGCTTTGAGGTGGAATTTCGTGGCGCCGCCATTGCCAATGGTGGTTTTGCGGCAGTTGCGGTGAATCAGTTAACTGCAACCCCTTTACCTGGTTTTGTGGGAACTGTGACAGTGAATACTATGGTACAGGCCAACGAGCCCGCCACAAAGCGGCAAGCAAATAATGTTTTCAATTCGACTCAGCCAAACGGTATTCTAAGGGCAACATTTAATTCCATAGCCGGTGAAGGTAATTTAGGGCAAGGTGATTCTGGAGGTCCCGCATTTATAGGTACTCAAATTGCTGGAATCGCATCATTCAACTTTCCAGACGCGGAATTTGGAACAGACGGTGGATGGGCACGAGTGAGCAGCTTTGTGCCCTTTATTAATGGTATAATAAATACAACACCCTACGCGCTTCTCCTGGACATGTTATTACAACCAGGCTGTAATGATGGCATCGAAGACTCTATAATAGTTCGGCGGAATGGGTTGAATTTAGAGATCTTGGTTGGTGCGTTGGGCGCTGAAACACTTTATTTTAGTGACTTATTTACAGATATAACTTCACTTGTCATAGACGGTTCTTTAGATGCGGATCGACTCACTATTGATTATTCGGGTGGCGACCCTGCGGCACTTCCTGGTGGCCTAACATTTGATGGACTTTTCGGATCTGCAAAGGATAGTATTGTAGTCTCTCAGAACGCAAACTTTACACTTACAGATGCTTTGTTGCAAATTTCTGGTCGAACTAGTATCACACTCTCCGATGTCGAAAATGCATTACTGACCGGCGGCTCTAGCCAGAACTCGTTCACCGTCAGCGGTTGGACGGGCATGGGGATGATTAATGGCGGAGGTTCGGAAATTGACACGATTATTGCATCAAAAAACCGGAATTTCACGCTGGCGGATAACATGTTGTCAGCGAGCGATGGGATGATGCTGAATCTCGCAAATATCGATTACGCCAGCCTTACCGGCGGCTCTAGCCAGAACTCGTTCACCGTTAGTGGCTGGACGGGTCGCGGTGAAATTCATGGCGCGGGACCAGAAAAGGACACCATTATTGCCGAAAAAGACCTCAGCTTCACGCTAACCAATACTCAATTAACCTCGACCGACGGAATGATTCTGGCATTGTCCTCTATTGAAAATGCCAACCTTAAAGGTGGAGCGAGTCCTAATTCCTTCGGCGTGAGCGAGTGGACTGGAATGGGTTCTCTCGATGGCAATGGGACCACGGAAGTCGATACTGTCATTGCGGAAAAAAATGCGGACTTCATTTTGACGAATTCCAATCTGAGTACCACGGATGGGATGATGATGAGCTTGATAAAGATCACAGGTGCGGTGTTAATTGGCGGCGCGGCGGATAACACGTTCAATCTTAACGGCTGGACGGGAATCGCGACTATTGATGGCAAGGGAATGACCGATAAACTCATCGGCAACAATCTCCATAATAACTGGACGATTGATGGTTCTGATCAAGGGAACATCGATAATCGGGTTTTCTTTACCTCCATCGGTAACCTCGACGGTGGCTTCCAAAATCAAGTGGTGAATTCCGTCCTCGGTGCCAAAGCCGGAACTATCAATAATAACGAATCCTCCACCCTGGAAATCACGCAAACCGTCGGGGACGGAAATGTTTCCTTTGATCGAGTTGTCTCCTCGGAATTCAACTTTGATTTCCTCCGTTTCTTTATCAACGGGGTGCAGCAAGCCGCTTGGTCGGGGAATGTGCCACTGTCGAATGTCACGTTTCCCGTCTCGGCGGGCACGCATACATTCCGTTGGACGTACAGTAAAGATGCAACCGATAGTTTTGGCGACGACACCGCCTGGATAGATAACGTCATTTTCCCCGCCGTGCCCCATGACATTTCCGATAACTTTGAAACCGGCGGGTTTAACACACTCCCCTGGACCACATTTGGCAACAGCAATTGGAACGTCAAAGCGGGCGATCAATTTATCTTTACCCCCGCTGGCAGTGTCAGCGGATCCATTGATGGGCAGGGTGGGGCGGACGCCGTCAACTTTAGCCAACTCGCAAGCCAGGATGTCACCTTGCTCGCGCTGGGTGCGATTGACGGTTTTAACGGCTTCACTCTGCCTAACACAACAATTGCCGGCTTGTTTAATAACATCGATGGCATCATCGGCAGCGCATCCGCAACCAATGACCGATTGACCGGTTTAAACACCAATAGCACTTGGACGCACCACGGCATCGGCGGCGACTACGAAGACAACAACAGTGGCACAATCCTATCTTACAGCCAGTTTGAAATCCTCAATGGCGGATCGGACGTCGATCAATTCGACATTCTCAAAGTCACGGGCAACCCACTCTTTGCCAACGGCAACACTGGCGCCGACCTCTTCAATGTCGGCTCCACGCTAGCCAATAACGACGGCAATCTGGACCGGATCAAACAGCCGCTTACCATTTCCGGGGGCGATGGCGACGACCAGCTCTACATCAACGACTTTGCCAATCGCGATCCCGCGGGCAACCTCGTCCGGTCGAATTTTCTGGTCACGGCGAATACCGTAATTGACCTCCCCCCGGCGATCTTGACCAAGCCGGAATTCGCCACGCCCCCGCGAACGCTCTTTGCTGGCATCAACTACGACGGCACGACCGAAACCCTGTCGCTCGACACTAACGACGCTCCCAACTTTGTCAGCGCGATCCCCTCCGTCGATACCACGTACAAACTTAACGCCCACGATCCTAAATTTGGCGATCTGACCGGCATGGACTGCCTGGTGGTGGACTTTACCGGCGTGATTGGCCAAAAGTTTAGCTACACGGGAATCGACGACAACAGCGGCAAGTGGACATTTAAGAACCGCAAACCGATTGAGTTTAAGAATTTTGAGTGCTTTAACTTTGGCGGGAATGTGGACATTGAACAAAAGCATGGACTGCTGTACCTGACGGGCGATAACGCGCACAACGGGATTTCCCTTTCGCGGGGACCAAACGGGACGGTAAGCGTGGTGGGCCTAGGGACTAAGCTGAACAACGGAAACGCCAATCCCTTGTTCTTTACCGGCGTGACCGGGGTCATTGCCAAATTTCATGACGGCGACGACTTCTTGCACTTTAATAAAATCGACCTGGAAGAAGTCTTGTACTTTGGCGGCAACGATAACGATCAACTGCAGGTCGGTTCCGGCCAATTTCCCGACATTACCACCATGGCCGGGGTCAACACCGCAATTTTGGCCGGGTCGGTCGGGCTAAGCAAAACGATCCATTTTGACGGCGGCAAAGGGGCGGACTGCGCGGACTTTATTCGCACGTTTGGCGACGCCATTTGGGACTTTAACCTGGGCGATGGCGATGACATGATCACCACCTATTGGTCCAGTTCCGGGGCGATCAGCGCCGTAACTGATAGCGGAAACGACACGATCAACTTTGGCTATCACACGGCCCAGCGGGAAGTCACGTTTGACGGCGTTAAGGGAAACGACTTTATCAATATCTTTATCAGCAGCTTCCAGGGAGAGGCGGTCTTCTTTGGCGGTTCCGGCACTGACACCATCGCCATCGACACCAACAACTTTGCCAAGAGCGTGCTGATCGACACTGGCGCGGATCATGACTTCTTTCTCTTTGCCGCCAATGTGGTCGGGCATCACTTGACCATTGTCACTGGCCACGGCTATGACAGCGGCTTCTTGGGTCGGCATATCGACGGCAGTTCCGGCGGCAACATTGCCAAAAAGCTGGTTCTGGATGGCGGCAGCGAGACGGACAAAATCCGCATTGGCAATAACGCCTTTGAGGATTTCTTTGCAGTGCTCGGCTCCGGCGATGATGAAGTCACCATCGACGACTATCTGTACGTCAAGAATCGCGGAACGCTGGACGGCGGTAGTGGCAAGAACAAACTGACCAAGATCGGCACGCCAAACTTGAAGTTTATCAGCATTTAACCACACGCCAGACCTTATAAGGAGTAGCTGATGCGACATTATCAATGTGTATTGATTGCAGCGATTGTTTTGGCTTTTTTAGAATGTGGGCAGCAGCTCGTTTGTGGTGGACCAAGCGCGACGGTAGCAATGCGGCTCGATTCTGTTGCGCCTTGTGTAAAAAATAGTGCAACCCAAAAATGACGAAATCGTAGCTGGCAAAGCGTAAGTCTGACGAGGTGGGAACGCCGTTACTCGCTACCGACCCATGAAGAATTTGTAACCATTCCGCCGCACACGAGCGCCGAAGCACAGATTTCCCCGTTAGGCACGTGCGGGGTACGCAGCTATTCTTCGCCATGAAGAGCGTCGCGCCTGTTGCCATCAGCGTTCGTCACGCCGCCAGGCGACTATAACTCTAGCAAATGCAACATTGGTAAAAGCAGCACTGGCAAAAGTATCACTGGCAAAAGTATCACTGGCAATGACAAAAGGGTGCCTGCAAATATTTCCCCCCACTACAAACCAGCTTTCCCAGTTTAACACTCTTTTTCCCATCTCCCGCCAGTTGCTAGTGTGACTCTCCGCGTTATTTTTCACCGGGGGTCCGGGGTAAAAAAATGGCCTTTCAGAAATGCTTATCGCCAAATACCTGTAAGCAAAAATAAAAAATCGCCATGTTGTCGCCCCAGCGGTTTTCTTGGCGGTCGCGCCGTTCTCTTCTTGCCCGGGGGGGAGTGCTGCTGCTAATCCCTACCGTTAGCTTGGGTTACACCGTTCCCTGATCATCTTTCAGTTACCCGCTTCCCTTGCTGGTCATTACGCAACGAATTCGGCACCAAGCCAATTCCCCTACAATGCCATAAATTCCCCGGGACTTTTTCGGCGTAAAAAATTGGCGGATGGAATGGAATAGATTATTCAAGGGCGCGGGGAGTCTCCCCCTACCACCTCCCCGCCTCCCCAGCATTGCCGCCTAGCGAGTTTGAATTCACCTTCACATACGTTATTTAACGGTCCCAGCTTCCAGCCTGGGTGCCAGGGGTTGAAATGACACAACCCCCATAACTACCGCGTTTTGTGGAGTACTGTCATTTGTCACCGTGCAATAACTTCTGAAATTCACTTCCGCTAGGCTGTACAGTCAATGCCTCCAACACTAGATATTTAACCTGCTCTCGGGTTTTGAAAGCGAGCTTAGACCAGAGCGATACCAAATCAGCCAGCTCAGCTTTAATTTCGTCAGAAAATGCACCTAATGCATGGGCTATTTGACATAAATGCTTACCACAAAAGAGAATTAGAATTTCTTCGTTTACCCCCTGAAGTGGTACATGTACGTATGCATAAACTCCGATAGTTTTCAATGCCCACACATTTTTTTTGTGTCTCTTGTTTCGTGTGGATTACATTGGATACTAGAGGTGAGCCAGAAAGTAAGCCAAAAACGGAGCCAGACTTTTGCTTGTTCAGTCCACTCTGTTCCAGGTAGTCGGCATCCGTAATCGTACGGTAAACTGGCTCCTTTACGCCACACACCTGGACCGCACCGTTTGCGGTCTAAATCCTGAATCATGTGGTACGTGCAGCCTGCAATTGTTCCGGTGCTTACCGAGGAGAACTTATCCCATGCGATTGATTCTCTCGCCTGCTTTTTCGATGCTCATGGTTGTGGTGATGATTGCAGCTTGCGGTTCTGCCGCGGCTCAAGTTCTCGACAAGCAGAAACAACTTGACAACCAGACCTTTTGGGATAACCGCGATTGGGATTGGTATGTCGAGCACATTCCTTTCTTCGAATGCCCAGATGCGGACATTACGACGACATATTATTACCGATGGGAACTACTGACGAAGCATCTGACATATGGGTCGCCAAACAGTGGCTACTCGTTCACTGAGTTCATCGACCGGCCGTTTTGGTCGGGGGCTTACGGAGCGATCAGTTGTCCGGCGGGACATCAGCTTTATGAAGCTCGGTGGCTGCGGCAGCCGCGGATCGCTCGCGACTATTTGAAGTACTGGTTCCGTACGCCGGGGGCTCAGCCGCGAAACTATTCGACGTGGCTGGCGGATTCCGCATGGGCCGTGAATCAGGTGCATCGCAACGATGCGTTCGTAGTCGACCTGCTGCCGGATCTCGTCCGAAACTACGAAGGCTGGGAGCAGCGGCATTTCGTCCCTGAAGTTGGCCTCTTCTGGCAGACCGGCCATGACGACGGCATGGAATTCAACATCAACAGCCGCCAGACCAAGGACATCCTCCGCGGAGCTCCTAGTTATCGGCCGTCGTTTAACGCTTACATGTGGGCGGATGCGGTAGCGATTGCAAAACTCGCGAGGCTGGCAGGTAAGTACGACGTGGCCGAGCGCTTCGATAAGAAGGCCGAGTCGCTCAAGACCACGATGTTGAAACTACTGTGGGACGACAAGCGGCAATTCTTCTTTCCGGTCTATAAGAACGACGAGGAACGAGACGGGTACAAGATCAAGGCGCTGACGAAAACTTACGAAAGCGGCCAATTCTCCGGTGACTCGCACGGACGCGAGTTGATCGGCTATGTGCCGTGGCAGTTCAATATGCTCAAACGGGACAAGGGTTATGAAGCCGCCTGGGCGAAACTGATGGACCGCGACGGATTCTTCTCGGACTTCGGACCCTCGACGGTCGAAAGAAATGATCCGCTCTTTCTGCTCCAGAAGTCGTGCTGCTGGTGGAGCGGCCAGTCGTGGCCGTATGCAACGACACAGACGCTGAAGGCATTGGGAAATGTTTTGCAACAAGACGTAGCCGAGTTACGCCGTGACTCGGATTTGACGTCACGGAGTGCCGCCGCGACGAAAGCCGATTACCTCAAACTGTTGCAAATCTATGCGCGCTCGCACCGCAAGAACGGCAAGCCGTATCTCGCCGAGGCTCTGCATCCCGATACCGGTTCGTTCGAAGGACACGACGGCTACAATCACTCGGAGCATTATTTCCATTCGGGATTCTGCGATCTGGTTATCACGGGATTGGTCGGGCTGGTTCCGCGCGACGATGAGACGCTCGAAGTGAATCCGCTCGCGCCGGCCGATTGGGATTACTTTGCCCTCGACGATGTGCCGTATCGCGGTCATCGCGTCAGCGTCGTGTGGGATAAGACCGGCGAGCGATACAAACTAGGCGCAGGAATGCATGTGATCGTTGACCGCCAGCAGGCCGCGTCCTCGGCAAGTCTCGAGCGTATCGCGATCAAGCTTGGTGCCTCAAATCCGCGAACAACCTCAGTTCATGACCTGCATCTGACGGCGACGAACTTTGCCGTTAACAACGACGGCACGTACTATCCGCGACTGACCTCGTCGTACTCTTCGCCCAAAACGTCGATTAGCAAGCTGCACGACGGCAACTTCTGGTACATCCCGCATCCGCCCAATCGCTGGACGTGCGAAGGCTCGCCCAACGAAAGCGATTGGGTCGTCATCGACTTCGGAGTCAAGCGGACTATTCACACCGTGAAGCTCTATCCCCTCGACGACAGCGGCGAGAAGGATGTGGTCGTGCGTGCTCCGCAGCGGATCGAGTTGGAAGCCTGGATCGACAACGAGTGGCGTCCGATCAAGCCGCAAAGCGATGTGCTCGACAAACCGCAAGGGCACCGCGCCAACGTCGTGAAGTTCAATCCGATCAAAGTTGCTAAGCTGCGAGTCACTCTGCATCATCGTCCGGACGGAAAGTCCGGTCTCTCCGAGATCGAAGCTTGGGGCGACGTTTCGTTGCCGCTGGAGCCACCGCCGCCGCCAACCGGCAATCTGGCCTACAACCCGAAACCCGACGGTTTACCCAAAGCATCGGCCTCATTCTCGGATCGCTTCGGAGGCAAGCCTTCCAGCGCCATCGACGGCAAGACGGTGTTCCTGCCCTCGCCGATGAATCGCTGGACCAGCTTTGAATCGAAGTCGGAGACCGATTGGTTGGAGATCGACTTCGGCCGTGTGGTCGAATTCCGTCGAGTGGAGCTAGCCATCTACGACGACCGCGGCGGCGTTCAGCCTCCAACCTCGTATCTTATCCAGCACTGGACCGGCACCGAATGGCGTGATGTAGCTAACGCCCAGAACTCTCCCGAGCAACCAGTTGGTAGCGAATGGAACCAAGCTCGTTTTGATCCAGTGAAATCTTCGAAAGCCCGCATCGTCTTCACGCATCGCGGCAATTCACGCAGCGGTGTTTCGGAAGTGATGGTATGGAATGATTGATTCGTCGCAACATCGGGGAGGGTGGTGACAAAATGTTTCTGACAAAGCGGTGAAGACTATGAAGGTGTAGCACTTCGCGTCCGAGCGGCGCCCTGTGCCAAAATGAGTGTGCGCTAAAAAGACGCAATCGAGTCTGACAAATCGTCAAACCGGCGAGGTGGGAACGCCGATACTCACTGCCGACCCATGAAGAATTTGTAACCATTAGGATCGGGTCGCCCTCCTCGTGGCGGATGCAAATGGTTAAATGCTTGCGGTGTTGATCGATTCCCAGGTACAAGATAATCGGGTGCTCCTGGCCAAAAGGGAATAATTGACGCACCACGGCGTTGACATCGGGTTATACTCCATTGTCCAGACCTTCATTCTTTCAGAAAATCAAGTAGAACCCTGTCAGACTTGGGCTAGCTAAGTGACTATCGAACTGAATCATGCAATCCGCTAGCCCTCCTCGTGGCGTACCAAGGCCATAACTTCGCCGCGAACTTTAGCCGACAACCCGGGCCAAGCCTGGATCAATTTCAAGAGTTCTGGATCATCGTTCCCAGTTCTCGCTAATGGTGCTTCAAGGCCAGTAGTGCGCGTGGCAGTGCCACGGCGTGCAGAACCAGTATTTTTTCCCGCGTTTGGCACTAGTGTTACTACCCCTCGTGGGGTATCGGCTGCCGCAATAAATAAGTTGTGTGATGATCGCGAACAGCACATATAAATGCACTTAATGTTGATGATGTATATGAATATTCCTTAAAGATAACTGGTTACTTTGTCTCGGCGTATTTTTCCATACACCCGCACAACATTTTCTTCTGCTGAAAGAACGTCGAACCCCCCAATCTCGTTTATCCCGCGCCGTACTAAAAATATCGCGCCTGATTGCAACTTAAGCTAACTCAAGTAAAATATATGCACACACCGCATGGCCTGTCGATTGCCCCTCCCAATCGATTTCTGATTTCAATATTCTTGGCCCAGGAAAGACACGAATCATTATGCCTATCGATGGAACCCTGTACGAGCGCCTGGGGGGCGATGCGGGAATTAAAAAGTTGATTGTAAAATTCTATGGGCGTGTGCTGGCCGACCCGTATTTGATGCCATTTTTTGCAAATGTCTCGGTGGAAAAGCTCATTCGCATGCAGCGGGAGTTTTTTGGAGCCGCCTTTGATGGTCCGATAACCTACAGCGGGCTATCACTGAGCCACGCCCATGCCAACCGGGGGATCAATTCGGAACATTTTGGCATGTTTGCCCAGCATTTATTAACAACACTGGAAGAAAACGGCGTGTCGGAGGAGGATATACGCGACGTGATTCACCGCATCGCCGCCTATAAAAACGATATCACGGGGGAAGCGTATTAAACTCCCCCGCACTGGTTTTCCGCCGGGAAACACCAGGCCGTGGAAAATCTTGTCTTCGCAGAAATTTCGCTATGATTCAGCAAATTCCGGCTTCTCGTACTCAATTTTACTTTTAGAACCGCCATATCGGCGCAAGTGGCTACCCGAAGGCACCGAGGACGCGGGCTTTATGGTCAAGCTTTCCGCCTCGACCGGTTCGATGGAAATAGTCAGTTCGCAGATGGCCAGCGTTACGCCCACGATCATCAATATAACACTGACAACAAAAGTTGATAAAATCAACGATGTCACCCAAGGCAATTCGTGCGATAACCCTAGTAACAGCGTAATGACCAGCATGCCCACGACGGATAACAGCAGCATGATTAGCGAATTTCGCACCAGCTTGGCCCGGCGAAGGACCAATTGGCATTGTTGATCCACGGTATCCAATCGCTGGCGCAGGCGGATCGCCAGTTCGGGATGTTGCGGGTCGCTGGTGGATTGCACCGTGACTAAACGGACATCCAGATCAAAACGCTCTCGAAAAAACAGCCGCAGTCGGGTGGTAATGGCGGCTAAGCGATTATAAAGCGCCAAACAGATCAACCCATTGGCCGAAATCATGACCACCGGAATCGCTAGCTCCCGGATTGTTTCAGCGGCTTGCATAAAAATTTACCGCAAAAATAAAATTAGCAAATTCGCAATATTTGCGGTTGAAAAAGGAGCGCGGGGGTCTCCCAGTGACAAATTGAAAACCGCAAACCCCACTCTTAAAACCGGCATCCCGTGGCCATGTTCACCCAGCATTCGCAATCGCCTCTTTTGTCGGCTCAATAGCCAAGCAGCCAAATAGCACTGCCCAACCGGTAAAATCAGCACCATTGATCCCGGGCGTACGTTCGTTATCGCCGACAGAGGGACGGAACTTTAGCATAAGCCGCTAACACCCGCTGCTACCGCCGCCAACCACCCCGGTGCACCCGCGAACAGCCTAGCCGCGAAAATTTCTAAACTATGTAAACTGCAATTGCCATACCAAACCTGGAATATCTGTAAAAATGCTGAATAGGCACCATAAGACTCCTATTATTGTGGCAAAGAGGTGCAATGTTGCTTAGGCAGCGCGCAGCTATCGCAGGGAGGCCCGCGTATACTAGTGACGGCAAGCGCACAAGGAGGGAGACCGGACAGCCCCCCTTTGCATTTGCCTCACTGGGGAAGGTGTAAGAATAAAATAAAATTATTTCCAAAATGAGAGCAATCAGTTAATGTTTGATTTACCTGAAGATAAGCCATTTCAGCCGCCACGAATACATCGGGGACGAGAAAAGCCGAATAATGAGGGGGAGTTGGCGGCGAAACGAGGCGGCGAAAGCCAACCGGCGACAAAATGTCGTCGCTACGGCAGGGCGACCCGACGTCGCCGCTCCGGGGAGACACGTTAAATCTCATGCATTTCGGTGTGGTTAATAATTATTCGCACAAAATAATAGCCAAAAAATGGCAACGCCAGACCAACAGTCAACACGCTAAGCACAAACCAGATTAACGTTTGCGCCACGATGCTCCAAATATTAATCGTACAGACAAAACGGTAACGCTTGTTCATGGGAGACCAGGGGAGGATGGAGAAATGGAGTTTGGGGATTGGTTTTTGGTTACTGATATTTGGTTAATTAATGGTATTCCGTGGTAACTACGGCGGAGGTCGTACAACCCCCGAATGGAGGTCCGCAAAAGTTCGACTATTCCAAATCACCTCGCTTGATTGACGAATTCTGTGCGGGCATTCTGAATTCATCAGTCATACTTCAAACTTTGATTTAGGTTCAACCACCGCCACTCGCTCCGCGGATAACTCTTTCTCTTTTCGCCAGTACACGCAAAATCTTGCCCAAAACTTGCCCCGGACTATCGCTTCTCTTTTGCCGCAGGCCGGCAAAAACGCTAAAATACCAGCGTAGGGTGGATGGCCGCAATAACACCAAAATACAACCATTTAATTAAAAATTCTCCATGGCCGCTCCCGCGATTCGGTATCTGGCGTTTGATGTCGAAAGTGTCGCCGACGGCGCGCTGGTCAGCCGCCTGCGCTATCCCGGCGAAAAACTTTCTCCTTCCGAAGCGATCCAAAAGTACCGCGCGGAACTGCTGGCCAAATTTGACAGCGATTTTATTCCCCACACCTTTCAAATCCCCCTGTGTATCGCCATTGCCAAAATCTACGCCGATTTCTCCTTGTGCGATTTGGTCGTGCTGGACGAACCCCACTACCGCCCCCATGTCCAAACCGAGCATTTTTGGCGCGGCTGGGAAAAATACAAACAACCCACGCTGGTCACGTTTAATGGGCGGGGCTTTGACGTGCCGCTGTTAGAACTGGCGGCGTTTCGTTATGGCATTTCACTGCCTATCTGGTTTGGCGGAGTGAAAAGTTTTGAACAGCCGCGCAATCGCTATAACAACCAGGCGCATTTGGATTTGCAAGAAGTCCTGACAAACTACGGCAGCGCTAAATTTAACGGCGGCCTGAACCTGGCGGCCAATATCCTGGGCAAGCCGGGAAAAATGGACGTACAGGGAGATATGGTGCAGGATCTTTATCAAGCGGGCAAATTGGCCGAGATAGCCGGATATTGCCGTTGCGACGTGCTGGATACGTATTTTGTGTTCTTGCGGACACGGGTGCTAGTGGGGGAAATTAGCCTGACCCAGGAGCAGCGATTGGTCCAGGACGCCCAGGCGTGGCTGGAAGAGCGTCAAGAGGCGCAGCCAGCGTATCGGCGCTATTTACAAAATTGGGGAGATTGGCCGAATCCTTGGGCGAAGTAGCGGAGCAGTGTTTAATTGATCTTGGTTAAAAGTAGGTTGGGACCAGCCGTCAAATTCTTACTTTAAAATTGTATAACACTTATCGGCCTTGCTTAACACTTATGGGTTTTGTCCCAGCATGGGAAAACCTTATCTGGTGGGACAGCGCTGGCAATCCACCACAAAAATTGATACCCCTTTGGCTGGTTGTCCATACCCTACATTTTACGCGCTAGGGCCGTCGGGGACGGAATTCATCAGCCAGGGTAGGCCCGCTAAAGCCCGCTTCAAACGCGTGCAGGCCAAAGCGTTCGCTCAGTTCCCGGCAGACCTGGACGCCGCGGACGCTATTCCCTTTTTCGTCAAGCGGTGGCGAAAATACGCCAATCCCAAATTTGCCCGGGACGACCGCCACAATCCCGCCCCCTACGCCGCTTTTGGCGGGAAGGCCCACGCGAAACGCCCATTCCCCCGCGTAATCATACATGCCGCACGAGAGCATGATACTGAGGACATCCTTGACATATTCGGCGGGGAGGGCACGCTCGCCGGTGACGGGGTTAACGCCCCCATTGGCCAAGGTGGCCCCCATGACGGCCAGATCATGGCAGGTGACCAGCAGGGAACATTGCTGAAAGTACAGTTCCAACGTTTCCTCCACCCGGTCGCGAATCATCCCAAAGTTGAGCATGAGATGGGCGATGGCGCGGTTGCGATGTCCGGTGGTCCGTTCGGACATAAAAATGGAGTTGTCCACATAAACTTGGCGGCCAAAGTACCGGCCGAACATGGCCAGCATGCGCGAGATCCGTTCGGAATAATCGACCCCCTCGATTAAATCGGCGGTGGCAATGGCGCCGGCATTCACCAGGGGATTAAACGGGCGGTTGGTGGCCTCGTCCAGGACGATGGAGTTAAAAGCTTCGCCGGTGGGTTCGACGTTGACCTTGGACAGGACGTGTTCACGCCCATGATCCTGCAGTGCCAGGCCGAACATAAACGGCTTGGAGACGGACTGCAGGCTAAACAGTTGTTGGCAATCGCCGGTCTCCACGCATTGGCCGTCGCAACTGACGACACTCACGCCAAACCATTCGGGTTGGGCCTT
Organism: Pirellulales bacterium; assembly: GCA_033762255.1. Lineage (NCBI taxonomy): Bacteria > Pseudomonadati > Planctomycetota > Planctomycetia > Pirellulales > Pirellulales bacterium. The sequence goes on from JANRLT010000029.1 coordinate 153,578, forward strand.
GGCCAATTCGGGAATATAGTCCGCCACCTTGCCGGTGCTAACGGGCTGATATTTGGCGTGCAGCCGGGCCAGGGTCTCGCGAAAGGGAGCGGCCGCCGATTTCATTTTGGAAACCAGCGAATCCAGATAATTGACGTCTGTGGACAATGGGGGGGACCTCCCGGCTATCCGAAAAAATCAACGATAAAACCGCGGCGAAAGGATTACTCCGCCAGGCGCGCGGCGATGCGCCGCAATTCGAGGGAAAAGGGATGGTTGGGATAAACCGTGGTAAAGATGCCGCTACTGGCCAGACTGGCCATCTCCGTATTGAGCGGCAGCATCCCGATGACCGGAGCGCGGTAGGTGGACTCGATTTGCGTTTTGAGGGCATCGCGGTCCAGTCCCTGCGGGACTTTGTTGATGATCAGCAGGATTTCCCGCACTTCCAGCCGATGGGCTAGTTCCACGGTGACGGCCGTCCCCTGAAAATCCTGATTGTCCGGCCGCATGATCAGCAAGAATTTGTCGCTGATGGCGATGGATAGCAGCGTTTCCTCGTTGACGCCCGGATGCGTGTCGATGAACAAATAATCCAATTCCAGTTCCGTCACCAGTTGCTGGATGCCGTCGTTGAGCTTGCCCACGTCGTACCCTTCGCGCAACACGCGGGCGATTTCGCCCGAGCGCACACTAGAGGGGATGAGGTAAATCTTGGCCCGGGGGGAAAGTTCGGCACCGGGCGGGACCGCCACGGCCGTCACGTCGTAGGCCGCTTCCTGGATGCGGCATTTGCCCCACAAAAAGTCGTTGAGCGCAAAGCGTATTTTATCCGCGGATAAGCCAAAGATGACATGAATTCCCGGCGATTGAATATCGGTGTCGATGATCCCCACGCGTTTGCCGGTCTGCGCGATCAGGGCCGCCAGATTAGCCGTGGTGTTGGATTTGCCGGTGCCGCCGCGAAAAGAATGAATAGCCACAACTACTGACACAATATATCCTTCAAGAAATGACACCCAACATCAAAAACCATAAACAAACCACCGGCGTTGGAATTAACTAGCTCCAGGTGTCTTCCATGATCCGCTTGCCCCGCAAGGCGTTGGCCGCTTGCTTTAATTGCAAAAAGTAGTCACCCTGTGCGATTTGTTCCACTTCCCGCGAGACTTGCGCGGCGTCCAACTGCAACGCCGGCACCACCACCGGATCAAAGGTGATCGTGCTATGATTATTCTCCGCGGAATCGCAAGTCATGAATCGCAACGAACAGCCATGCGGGCCCAGCCGAAAAACCACCCCGTCATGCAAATCATATTCATCCACGGCAACACCCTTGATCATCAACCGTTGCCGACTGATCGATGACACCCGCCAACCCAGCGAATCATGCGTGAGATGCGCGTGGGCCCGCGAGACATACGGATCGGCAATCACCACGTCGTTATCCTCGGCCCGACCAAGGGTGATGGATTCGCGATCGGTAAACTGCCAAGTTTGCAAGGGACGCGTTTGGTCCGAATCCAAGAGTTGTAACTGAATATTTAGCACGCCAAGCTCCGCCTAAGTTTGGCAAGAATAAGCCACACAAAAGAACTTCACTATAAACGCATATTCCATGCCGAGACCTGGAAGAGTAGGTTATTTGCGTAATTTGACCCGAAAAACATCTATTTCTTGCTAGCAACGCAGGCATTTATTGCTTATTTATTGTGCTGATAGCATTAACTAGTAAAACTCTGGGCATTCTCCGCTGCCAGAATTTACCTAATCCAAAAAGTCCATTTCTTCCTCAAGATCGCTAGTTGGGCGTTCGATATTAATGCGCAAGTGCAAAATCCCGTCATGATTCTTGCGCGACTTATCCGCCTGCAATCGTGCCGCTAGCAAAACTGGTTCTGGCGCGGACTGGCCCCCGGGAGATTGCCTGATATGGCAGCCTTGCGACCCCGAATTCGACCCAAACTGCGCGGTTCCGCCACGCCCCAGCCCGGGCTTGTGTTGGATGCCGGAAAGAGTCCCGCTCCAGTCCCCTCCGCCACAGCGCTGGATGAATTCACGGGGCTATTGCCGGAGGAGACCTTTCCTCCTGTCTTGGCCACGATCCCTTGTGTCCTGCGACAGATTTTTGACCCATCAGCGGAAATCCTTCCCCTAAAAAATAACCAGGAAGTCACCGCGCGGTCCAACCGGGAAGATTTTCCCGCGCTTGCCGTTACCATGTCCTCCTCTTCGACCGACATCCTCCACGACCAGCTTCCCATGGTCGCCGCCACGGATCAACCCGACTCTTCAAACGGTGCGGTCCGGTTGGCCAAGCTATTAGGTCCCTTGACCGCCGCAGCGATTACCGCGGAAACGAGCGCGCACGTCGACCCTAGTGAACAGCCTTCGCCCTCTGTGGATCCCACGCCATTCACGGGAAAATATTGGCCCCGGCGCGTATTGGCCTCGCGCTGGCTATGGACAACTTGTGCCATGGTATTGTGCCTGGGGCTAACCAGCTTGGCTCTCAAGTATCGGTTTCAACCTCGAACAGGGGGGGGAACGGTGTTACCCGCCGAACCGGTCAATACAGCGGTCAAGCCGCAAGCTCCCGCGGCGCAAGTCCCCCGCACAGCCGCGCGGCTCAATTCTTGTTTTGTTCCTCAAACGGAAACCAGCCCCCCCACCGCTGGTCTGTTTCCCGCGCATTCGCTTCCTTTAGCCAAAGATTCCGCGGTTAACACCCCTGCCACACCTTCACCAGGACCGGCGTTAATACCCCCAGGCGCAACCGGGACGAACTCCGGTGTTAACCCTATTCCCGCAACGACGCCCCCAGCGGACGCGGCCATCCCTGCCCTGGATCAGGTGCCACACTTTGAGGCTAAAGTACCCGATCGATTTCGCACCGCCCAGGTCGAGCCATCTTCCGTTCCGTCGTCTTCAGAAACAAGCGGCGACGTGGCAAATGTTTCCCCTGCGGCCAATTCAGCCCCTGTGAATTTTCCGGCAATCAATTCCCCAGCAATGAATTCCCCCGTAGAAGCCACTCAGCCGCTGATGGCAATTTCGCCGCAAGCCAACATGGTTGTGAATCCTCATTTTCAACCAGCTACCCCGGCAAACGGCATGGCGGCCAATAACACGGCACAAGTTCCAGCGACCATTGGCCAGGGTCAAATGATTGTTCCACCGTATCAACCCTCTGGTAGTCTCCCTGCGGATTTTGCCTCCCGGCCAATCACGCCCCCTGGCGTCAACAATGTGACGGGGGGGCCGCTGCCATTTCCTCCGGCAACCAGTCAATTCCCTCCATTCCAACCGCCGTTAGAACCAGTTTCAACAGGCCCCGCGCCGATTTATTCCGCTTCGGGACAAAATCTGTCCGCGGGCGAACCCCGGTTGGATGGAACCATCAACGCCCTACCGATCCGTCGATAATCATGAGCCAATTGGACCAAGCGTTTATTAAAGCGTTTTCCACCGGATCGGGACGGCTTACGTCCGCGCCTCAGGAAACTTTGGCAGCCGAGGCGGCGCAAACCCCGGCCGCTGATCCTATCCTTCAGCCCACAGCGCGTTTTATGCAACAGTACGCCGGTGTGATCGAAGTGACAAGTCAAGGCCCGCAAAGCTATGAACCTGTTTTCGCAGCGCAGGTATCCCCGAACGCGGGAACATCTGCGGCGGTCTCCGCAAGCTCCAGCCAATTGCCCGGCACCTCCGCAAAACAGCAATCCCTTCCCCGTCCCCATGCCAAGTTTTCGCCCGGAACTGTCCCGGCGACAACCAGTGCCACAGTCACGCCCATCTCGGCCCGGCAAATCTCGCTTCCCGCCGCGTCCGGGGATACACGGCGTTCCTTACCCGCGACGGCAAAACCCGCGCCTCCGGTGGAACGGCATTGGCATCGCCATGACTCACACCAAATTGGCGGTGAAGCTCAAGGTATCTCCCCCCGCGGCGAGGGGACGCCGCTGATTGTGGAGGAAGCCACCCCCCCGACCTTGATTGCTGGCGCGTTGCCCCGCGCAACTCCCCCGGTGGAAGCCGAACCCACGGCGCGTCCCCTGCCCCAGCCCAGCCCTCCGGCGGATTTTGAGCCGATCGCGGGACGCATCACCGCGGGTAACCGGCCGTCGCTGGTGGAAAGCCACATTCCCCCCCAAACCACGGTCGAAACTCCGTTTCGCGCCGCGTACGAGGTCGAACAATTTGCCTGGCTTCCCGTTATCGAAAACTTATGTCGCGACCAAAGCGCTGGCCTTGCCCAGGTGGTCCGCGAACTGGCCACCGAGTCCGCCCGGGGAAAGCAGGTCTTTGCCCTGACTAGCGTGCAGCGGGGCGAGGGTCGCACCACCATGACTCAGTGCCTGGCACGCAGCGCCGCCCTGCAAGGACTGCGCACATGCGTGGTCGATTTTGACACCGACAAACCCCGCCTGGCCGAGCAGCTAGGCGTGGCGCTGGACGCCGGCTGGGAAAGCCTGATCGAAAGTCCCCGCCCCCTGGCGGAATTGTTGATTGAATCATTGCAAGATCGCTTGAGCGCGTTGTTGCTAAAGGGGGTGTTGCCGCCGGAACAGTGGCCCGCCCAGGCGTCGCTGTGTCAAACGTGGTTTAACCAATTGCGGCGGGAATTTGATGTGATCCTGGTCGATACCGCGCCGGTTGGATTACCACAGGAACAAATCCCGGGAGAAGTGGGAACGGGCGCGCGCGATCAATTGTTGGCGGGCCTGGAAGTGGCCGATGGTCCGATTGACCGTTGGATCGTGGTGCGGGATGTCAGCCAAACCAGCCTGCCCGAACTGGCCCGCTGGCAGCGGAGGATGCATGCCTTGCATTTGCCGCTATTGGGCATCTTGGAAAACCGCGCCGAAGCGCGTCTGACCACCGCGGCCAGTGGTTAAGTTCAGCGGCGGATAGAGTCAAACGACGGCGGGGCGATTTTTTGCGGTCAGGGATGCTTATGTATGAAAATTATTGGGAACTCACGTGCCAGCCCTTTGCCGAACGGAACGGGTTGGACCTGTATTTTCCCGCCGAATCCCACCAGGGAGCGTTGCTCAAACTGCGTTATGCCATCCAACAAGGGGCGGGAGGGACGGCGTTGGTCGGTCCCCCGGGCGTTGGCAAAAGCCTGTTAATCGAGCTACTCAAAGCGCATTTAGAGGCGGATAACCAGCCGGTCGCACAAGTGAGCTTTCCCCTGCTGCCCGCCGCCGACTTATTAGCGTATCTGGCGGAGGAATTGAGCGGGACGCGGTTTTTACAGACGCCCGGCCCCCGCGCTAGTTTGCGCCGGATCGAGGATGCCGTTGGGCGCTATGCCGCTTTGCGGCAACGTCCACTGTTGATTTTTGATGAAGCCCAACTGCTGCATGACGCCGAGCTGCTGGACATGCTGCCGCTGTTATTAAATCTGCTTCCCGGCGCCAGCGGTTATCCCGTGGCGCTGTTATTTGTGGGTGAGGGACAACTGCTACGAACGATATCCCGCAATGCGACATTGAACAGTCGCGTTTCGGTGCGTTGTCAGTTGCGGGCCTTGACGCAATCAGAGACGGAGCAATACGTTGGCCAACGACTGCAAGCGGCGGGATGTCCGCGGCAAATTTTTACCCGCGCGGCCTGGCCGATACTGTGGCAATTGAGTGGCGGCATTCCCCGCCGGATCAATCGGCTCTGCGACTTGGCGCTGCTGATTGGCTATGCGGAAAGCCATGACCAGATCACGCCCGAATTGCTGGACAATGTCCAAGCGGAACTACTCCCCCTGGCGGCTTAAACAGTCTGATCCGCCTCACTCCCGATTCACCGTCGTGGCGAGTTCTACTCGCCGCTCTCCGTCGTGGCGAGTTTTACTCGCCTCTCTGGTTTTTGGATGCTGGTTTTTGGTTCGATTTTTGGGCTAAAGCATCGCCACGCAGTCCAGCTTTCCAGGCTGGTTGGGGACGGATCGCGACATAGATTCCCCAGACACGCCGCCAACAATACGGCCATCAACGGGGCAAGGCAAGCGTAACCAAGCAGAAGATCTAGCTAATTTAGCAACCACGGCCCTCAAACAACCACCCCGCCGTAGCTTGTACCATCGATTCTTCGTGAATCAATTGCACTTAGTACCGCGGTGGAGGAGCTTGATCACCACGGGGCAACGGACGTAAAGCCTGGATTGCTTCGGGTGTCGAGCCATAACCTGGCAGCAACCCCGGCTCTTCCTGATAACTGACCATTTTTACCCGGTCATCACGCCGTTGCGTGGACGTGCCATCTTGTTGCGATAGCGGAAACATCGGCGGTTGTTCCATGCTTGCTCCCAATCCCCGATACGCTGACGGAGCCTGTCCGTTGGTCCCCGCCGGAGGGCTGATCGTCCCCGGCTGCACATACCCCGGCTGCGTGGCGCCCGGCTGTTGAGTCGCGGGATAAACCACATTGCCACTCGTGTTCGGCGAGCCCCCGTAGGTCGAGGGATAACTGGTCACCGGCGTGTATTGCGGCTGCTGGGCCGTATATTGCGGCTGCTGGGCCGTGTATTCCGGTCCCCGGGTCGTGGGCGTGGCGGCCCAGGATTGCGCGGGAGGAGTCATGGATTGGCCATTTGCCGCTGGAAAGTACGGGGGAACGCCATAGGGACTGGCGGCTACCGCGGGGGGCTGATTTTGGGGAATGTTGGCCTGCATTGGCTGACCCGGCTGTCCCGCGACGGGGGCATGCTCTTGCAACCAGTTCCGGGCGGCTACCATTTGCGGATCAATCTGCACCGCCTGCGCCATCGCCTGGGTAGCGGCCGCGGTTTGATTATTCTTATGCAGTAAGATCGCCAAGTTGTATTGCGCCACCGCCGGAGAGTGCGCCTTGGTCAGTTGATTTAACGCGTCCTGGGGTCGATTTTGGGCGGCGTAAACCGTGGCCAGGTTATTGCGGTACAACACCTTGCCAGGTTGCAAATCCACCGCTTTTTCCAGCTTGACGGTCGCTTCGCTCAATTTCCCTTGGCGGGCCAGGCACAGGCCCAAATCATTGTACGCCCGCGCTTCCTTGGGCTTTTTGGCAATGGCTTGTTCGTACAGCTTGATGGCCTTGGCCGGGTTGCCGGCCCGTTCCTCGAAGTGGGCGTATTTGACGAGAATTTGGGTATCCTGGGGGTTGGCCTTTTGGGCTTGTTCATATTTTGCTCGAGCGGCGTCGGAATCCCCTTTTTTCTCTAATATTTCGGCCATGACCAGATACGGTTCGGGGCCGGGCTTGTTGTTATATTTGAGGGCCAAGGTGTCCAAATCGGCGGGCGTTTGGACATCATAGGAGATTTCGCTTTTGGCGGGGGGAGGCGCGGTGGATGACCAGTTCCACCAGCTTTTGGTGGTGGCGGTGTCCGTCGAAGAGGCCGTTTTGGCCGGGGTGCTACAGCCGCCCAGGCAGCTTGCGCCTAGTAGCAAAACAGCAAATGAAAGCCAAGATCTGCGCATGACAAACCTCCTTGTCGCGGGCGGTGATCATCCTTGATCGCCGGAACACCAGCCATGGCTGGCAACACATTTCTACAACAGCGCGAGGGAACGGGTAAAAAGGGGTTCCCATCCTGGCCCGCCGTCCGCGGAATACCCCGTCTACGCAAGGTCCGCTTTTTTCCTCATCGGCAGAACGCCCCGCCCGCCTAAAATCCAAATTCACGGCAAATTCCACCCAACCGGCGCCGCTAGCAGCGTTTTACCGTATGATGGCGGTGATCCAGGCTTACGGCTGGCCGGTTATTGACCGCTACCGCTATCGCTTTCACCACTGGTTGATTCCGGCAACCGCGGCACCGGCATGCTGGCGTATAACTTGCGATTAACCGCGTCCACGTATTCCGCCGACCATCCTTCGCTAGGCATGTTCGAAACAACCACCTCGGGCAGCGGTCCATCCGTCACCATGCCCGCCACCGCGGTCTGCACGGCATCAACGCGGGTTTTGGTGAGGGCTTCGCTGGCGTTGCGCTCCACAAAGACCGTGCGATATTGCGGCGGGGTCTGGGTAAGGATATAGCGGACTTTCATCTGGCCTGTGGTGGAGAGCTTTTGATTGTTATCAAAATGCTGATCCCCCAGCAGGCATTGTCGTTCCCAGCCAGCGTTGGCAAAGACCTGCAGGTTTTGCGGTACGGTCTGCCGATCCGCCGCGGCAAAGGGCTGCGGCCAGTAGTTATTGCGGTGCCAACTGGTTTTTACATCGCCAAAAAAGCTATAACCACTAGGCCAGGCGGCAAAGCCAATACTGGCGGACGACAATAAGGCCCCGACCAACAAGCCGCGACAAAGTAAACGGGTCATGGTCAGTTCCTTTTTGGAGGGGGAAGGGGGATCGTCCGTGGATTAAGCACAATTACGGCCAGGATGCCAAACCACCCACGCCCTGACTGCTAGCTTGACAGGATACAGGACAGTGGGCGGTTAGACCCGGCACGCTATTCCCGCTGGCCACAAATGCGCGACGGGGAATAGCGGATGTTGCGTATCACAACTATCATCGGCCTGGATTTTAGCCCATCTGTGGCCCCTCCACCCCGTGCGGCGCAGTTGATACAACCGGCACACCTTGCCACAATGTCGATGTTGTCCCTGATTGCGGGCGGGCCACACTAATCTACCTGAGTGTAGCAGTCTGTTGAAAAGCAAATGAATTACCCATCCACACTGCTAACTGTTAAATTCCTCGTGTTGTTCGCAGAGTTTTCATAACTCAAACAAATGTGGGCCAAAGGCGCGACCTATCCCAGCCTAGGGCCAGCGCAGCGTCGCCCTAGGTAAAAGGAAAGAATTAAATGGAAGGGCCAAAGGCCCGATTTATGATTCGGATTGCAAGTAGCCCAGGGGTCGGGAGTGGCTGGAGCTAACGGCTTTCAATCGCCACTCACCATCCCACGCCAGGCACTCCCGTCCCCTTCAATATGGCGCAGGGGGACGGGAGTCTTCCGCGAACAGCCTCGTTTGCTAAATGCGCTCTCACCGCGTCAGAATCCCGACCCCGTGGTCATACAAACACCTTGGGTTTAGGACTGAAGCCCAAACGACGTCCATCAGTGCTCATCCGTGGCTAAGAATTTGCTCAGTATAACACGCATATAAACCTTTCGTCTTGCGAATCTTTGTCCCAAACTTGCGATCTGTTGTTAAGACTTGATTCCCCGGCTGTCGCTTGTCACATTGTCTATTCAGGGAACGAGCTTTCTAACCACACCTGATCGGGGGTTTTATGCGTTTTAGTTGCTGGACTGGGAAATACTTTAATCACAGCAGTACCCTATTAGCGGTTGCGATGACCACCGCGGTCCTGTATTCCATGCAGGCGCACGCCGTCGATTGGCATCCGGCCAAAGGACCACTTATGACACGCTGGGCGGAGCAGGTCTCCGCAAAGGCGCCGCTGCCCGAATATCCCCGCCCCCAGTTGGTGCGCGAGCGCTGGCAAAACCTGAACGGCCTGTGGGAGTACGCCATCCTCCCCCGCGCGGCGGTAATCAATGCCGAGCAATTTCCCAAAGCGTATGCCGGGCAAATCCTCGTTCCGTTTCCCATCGAGTCCGCGCTCAGCGGCGTCATGAAAAGCGTACAACCGGATCAGTCGTTATGGTACCGCCGCTCATTTACTATCCCTGAGAAATGGCGAACCGATAATCAGCGATTGCTCTTGCATTTTGGCGCGGTGGACTGGCATGCGGTCATTTTTGTAAATGGCCACCAGGCGGGGGAGCATCGGGGCGGTTTCAATAGCTTTTCTTTTGATATTACGCCATTACTAAAGCCCACTGGCGAAAACGAACTGGTGGTTGTCGTGACCGACCCCACCGATTCGACCTGGATTCCCCGGGGCAAACAAGTCCTCAAGCCTGGCGGCATCTTTTACACCGCGGTTACCGGCATTTGGCAAACGGTCTGGCTGGAGCCAGTCCCTCCCCACGCGTTGGATAAACTGGTCCTCACTCCGGATATCGATGCCGGGACGCTAGAGATCCGCACGCTCGGCAGTACGCCTTTTGAAAATAAACAGACACGGGTTAAGGTGTATGCCGGTAATCAACTCGCTGGTACCGCGACCGCCAAGAATGGCGAGCCGCTACTGGTAAAAATCGCCAATCCCCAATTATGGTCACCCGACCAACCATTTTTGTACGATGTGGTGGTGACCCTGCATGATGCCGCCACTGGCCAGCAACTAGACGAGGTCCGCTCTTATGCCGGCATGCGTAAAGTCCACGTCGCTCCCGACCAGCATGGGATCAACCGCATTTTCCTTAACAACACGCCCCTCTTTCAATACGGTCCCCTGGATCAAGGCTGGTGGCCGGACGGACTATACACCGCCCCAACCGACGAGGCTCTCAAATATGACATCGAAATCACCAAAAAGTACGCCATGAACATGTGCCGCAAGCATGTCAAGGTCGAACCGGCCCGCTGGTATTATTGGTGTGACAAGCTGGGCCTGTTGGTCTGGCAGGATATGCCCAGCGGCGATAAATCGATCGGCCCGAATGATCCCGATATCGAACGTTCGGTCGAGTCAGAGCAAAACTTCCGCCAGGAATGGTCCGGGATTATCGACCAACTGCGCAACCACCCCAGCATTGTGGTCTGGGTCCCCTTTAACGAAGGATGGGGCCAGTTCAAAACTAACGAACTACTAGCCTGGACCAAATCGTTCGATCCCACCCGGCTGGTCGACGGACCCAGCGGCTGGACCGACCGCGGCGCGGGGGACCTGCACGATATGCATAATTACCCCGGCCCCGGCATGTTCCCCATTAGCAAAAATCGTGTCTCGGTCCTGGGTGAATTTGGCGGACTAGGCCTCCCCCTCGAAAACCACGTCTGGGTGAATGATAAAGCGAATTGGGGCTACCGCAACTTTCAAACAAAAGAGGAATTAAACGCCGCGTATGAGCAACTGATCCTCAAACTACGGCCACTGGTGGCCGCCGGCCTGTCCGCCGCGGTGTACACCCAAACGACCGATGTCGAGGTGGAGGTGAACGGATTGATGACCTATGATCGGGCGGTGCTCAAGATTTCTCCCGAGCACGCGCGCTTACACAAACTGTTGTACGCCGATCCGGGGCAAACACGCACGGTCATTCCCACCAGCGAGCAAGCTCCTCAAACCTGGCGGTACACATTCACGCCACCGGCCGAGGGCTGGGAAACAGCAAAGTTTGACGACCAGCAATGGGCCAGTGGCCCCGGAGGATTTGGCACGCAGGAAACGCCCGGCGCGGTGGTCAAGACCGAATGGAATGGCAAACAGATTTGGCTGCGGCGCGAGATAAAACTTGGCCCCGAGCCGCTTTCCGACTTATACCTGGCGATTCATCACGACGAGGACGCCACGGTGTATTGGAACGGCCAAAAAATATGGCACGGTACTGGCTGGACCACGGGTTATACACTGGTGCCGCTAAGCGCCGAAATTGCCAAACAGTTTCAACCCGGACAAACTGGCGTGTTGGCGGTAACTTGCCAGCAAACCACGGGGGGGCAATATATCGACGTGGGCCTAGTCCAACTGCAACCGGCGAAGTAACGAGTAGCCGTGTAGAGCGGAACGCATTCCGCCATGTTGGATTGCATTTTATCACGGAGCCACGGAGGGAATTACCGAGGGGCACGGAGAAGAATCATTGATCTGCAACCTCAGATTTGCAATCTCAAATCCGTGAAAATCCGTGGCCAAGAATCTCTTGGCCACAAATTTCTTTTTTTTGCCACGGATTATCACTGATCGAACACGGAAAACGTAGTTGGCATCCCAACATCTCTGTATTACTTACCTTACAATTCATCGAAGGGTGCAAAGATTTTCGTTGGTGAATTTCTTGCGGGACATAGGCGTTTAATTCTTGCGGGCCAAAGGCCCGACCTATCCCAGCCTAGGGCAAGCGCAGCGTCGCCCTAGGTTTATGGGATGAAATTTAGGGAAGGGCCAACGGCCCAATTCATCCGCTTCGACCAAAGATTCAACAGTCTCTTGGGTAACGGGCTGAAGCCCGAACTAAGAATATCTCTGTGAATACTGCCGTCTCTCCGCGACTGCGTGGCTATTAAAAAAATAGACGAGGGCAAAAGCCAGTTTTGCCCCCGTCAGCTCTCTTTTCACTTTTCACTACCCACTAAATACTTTCCACCACCTACTAGCCGCTCACCACCTTCATGGCCACCGGTTCCCACAGCTTGCTAAACTGCTTGGCTTGGCGGTTTTTCCAGGCCCCTTGGTGGTAGGCATAGCCTGCCAGCAGCGGCAGGGCCAGGGTCGCTTCGCTATAGATCATCTGTTCGTAGGTGGTGTCCACCTTGCCCCAACTACTCGCTTCCTTCAGCGTGCTGCTGGACAAAGCGCCGTCCCGCACGTCCGCCACGGTGATCTGCACCGCGTATTTGTGCATGTCGGCCTGCTCGCCTAGAATGTCCGCCGCCACCACGATATCCTGGGTGTAATTCTTGGGCACGCCGCCACCCAGCATGAGGATGCCGGTGGTGGGACATTTGATTTTAATTTGGGTCAGTTCATAAAAATCCTGGGCGGCGTCGATGGAAATGCGGGGCTGGTTGCCGCGACCCTGAATATGCGCGACCAAGCCAAACCCGGCCGAGCAGTCGGCAAAGGCGGGGCAAAAGATCGGCACTTCGTTTTCGTAAGCGGCCAGGACGATCGATTCACGGCTTTTGGCGTGATCCTCCAGGTAGGAACCCATCGCCTGAATAAACTCGCGGCTGGAATAGGGCCGCGGGGGGAGTTCGTCGGCGATAATCCGCGTGGTGTCGTCGCAGATGCGCAGTTCGTCCTCGTCAATGAACGTGTCATAGATCCGGTCGATATGCAGATCGCGCAGGTGGTGGTCGTCCAGGCCCGCCTTGAACCGATCCTCGGCAATGTAATGCCGAAAGCCGAGCGCTTCAAAAAAGTCCTGATCGACGATATTGGCGCCAGTACTGACAATGGCGTCCACCATGCGGTTGCGGACCAGATCGACAAAGACTTGCTTTAGTCCCGCGCTGACCAGCGATCCCGCCAGACATAGGATAATGCCGCAGTCCCGGTCGCGCAGCATCATGTCGTAAATCTCGGCCCCGCGGGCCAGATCACGGGCACTATAGGCCATTTGCTTCATCGCCGTGACCAGGGGGACGACATTGTGCTGTTTAATGTCGACATGTTCGATCGTCTGGGAAAGCAATTGTTCCTTGGAATATGGTGATGTCATCGCGGGGGCCTCCTGGCTGGCGGTGGGGGGGACGGGTGATTTTTTTGGTGGACGGGGGGGAATGGGATAGGGAAGCTGCGCGGCGGGAATGGCTGTTTCGGTGATGATACCGCCAAAATGGACTTGCCCGGGTACTAAACCGTTTGCAACTGGTTCCATGGTTACAACTTGTTGGTGATTGTAACAAAATTGTACTACTTTTCGAGTCGCTCTCGCCAGTTAACATTTCTGACACAGGTTCACTAACTAAAAAGCCCTCGGCCAATGCCCGGAGAGCGTGCGTTGCCAACCACACGCTGTCCGGGTCATCCGCCGTGGCAAACGGTAATTTTTTCTAATTGTCACGAACATTGAATACGTCCATCAAGCGAGTTCGTTCGCGCGTGCCAAAGATTTGGCAAAATTTTTAGCCGGGGGATTGACAAAGTCGTCCAATTAGTGTACATTTGTATAATTCCGCCGCATCTGCCACGTTTTTTAGCCATTGTCACCGCACGATGAGTGATGCCACCGTTCCCGCCGCGCCGGACTTTGCCACCAACCTGCGGCGGTTGATGACCCGCCAGGGCTGGTCGCTGGCGGAATTGATCCTGGCCTCGGGCCTGAACGAGCGAACCATTCGCGGCATCCTGAACGGCAGTAATAAACCGCACCACCGCACGCTACAACGCCTGGCGGAGACGCTGGGCGTCCCCAGTGACGAGCTATACCAGCACCCAGCGGTGGTGGCGCACCGGTTGTTTGACCGCCGTAGCAACCCCGTGGTAGAGGAGGTGGTGGGTGCCCGGCCCGATCTCTTTGCCAATTGGACAGAAGGGGATTTTGATAATCTTTATAGCCGCTTTGGGGCGGGGGGCGCGCTCACGCGGGAGGGGACGCTCGCCGCCGCCGCCGCCATCAACCGCCAACGGGGCATTCTGGACCAGGTGGCCCTCATTTTAGAAACGCGCGAGGCGGACGTGCTGATCCCGTTGGTGCGCATTTTGTACCAGCGCGTCTGCGTGGTGGCGGAGGAGGCGGGGGCGGAAGTCGGCGGAGAAAGTAGTATGGACTTTAGTCCGTAACTGCGGGTTTGGGATAGCGAGTGGCGAGACGGGACGCGGAAGAGAAGAGTCGGGGAAGAGGTTGCAAAAAAGTAAGGTATAGTTTATTAAAGTAGTTGATATTGGTCATTCTAGACACTAAAATATTGACGCAGTCGTGATTTGAATACTAACTTTTCATTGAGTTTGAAGCCATGTTACAACAATCTTATTTTCTGTTCCTTTTCATACGAATTTCGATCACAGTCAAATTATTACTGTCTCTACAGGTTGCTGCATGGACTCAGGACATAGAACCGCCTTTACTTGCTTCCATCGTGGTTGAACCAGCGACAATCGATATCACAAATTCCAACCAAGCAGTTGCTTTTATATGGCAACTTACTGATAACTTATCTGGATTGCCAGGCCCTTTCAATTCAAGTCCCACACAAATAAGGCTTAGAAGCCCATCGGGCAATCAGTTTGTTACCTCGGTTCTAAGTCCAAGTGAATTGATATCCGGTACCCTATTGGACGGTACGTTTCGTGATACGGTGAACTTTCCTCGCTACAGTGAAAGTGGTGTGTGGCAACCAGAATATGTTCTTTTAGTGGATAACGTTGGCAATAGCAAGAATTTTAACAAAAGTGAGCTTGCAGTTTTAGGCATTAATCCAAGTGTAGTCGTGAGTGGCCTCTCTGATTTGATCCCGCCAACTCTTACGGCGATAACTAGAGATCAAATCACCATAGACATAACAGAATCTAGCCGCGCAGTAACTTTTACATGGAAAGTTTTTGATGATCTTTCTGGATTACCTGGACCTTCTGGTTCAAGTCCAACTCAGATGCGACTACGAAGCCCATCAGGGAATCAATTTGTGACTTCGGTTCTTAGTCAAAACGACTTAGGGTCACACGATAAATAAGTTCCAGGAATGGATGAGAGTTGCTAAACTGTAAGCTGTAGGGAGTTTAGCACTTTTTGGTGGGGGAACAAACATGATTTCTTATCCTGCGCGAGTTTGCGCGAAGATGAAGCTGTTTTACGAATCGCTGTCGGAGAAGGACCGTCGCCGTTATGCCGCGGTGGAAGCGGAGAAATTGGACCACGGCGGCGTTGAGTACATTGCGTCCGTGTTGGGCTGCGACCCCAAGACCATTTGGCAAGGCCAACGCGACGTGGCGGAACTGCCCAGCGACGAGGCTGCGGGCCGTGTCCGAAAAAAAGGGGGGTCGCAAACAAGCTAGCTTAAGTATTCCGGGGTTGGAGGACAATTTCGTCGCGATCGTTTCCCAGCACACGGCTGGCGATCCGATGCAAGAAGATGTGATTTGGACGTCGTTGAGCACCGCCGAAATCGCCCGTCGGTTGGCCGAGTTGGGCACGCCCGTCTGTCCGGAGACGGTCGGCACGCTGTTGAAGGAGTATCATTTGGGGAAGCGGCAACTGGAAAAAAGCCGCGTGATGGACGAAGACCCCGACCGCAACGAACAGTTTGAACAGATCGCCGAACTCCGCCAGGAATACGAGGATTCGCCCAACCCGATCATCAGCATGGACACTAAAAAGAAGGAATTCTTGGGGGATTTCCACCGTCCCGGCCGGGCCTATGGCAACGGCGCCAACCGCGTGTTTGATCACGATTTCAGCACGTTCGCCAAGGGGTTGGTCATTCCCCACGGCCTGTATGACCTGAAACGGAATGTCGGGCATGTGACCTTGGGCAACAGTCACGACACCAGTCAGTTCGCCACCGCCAGTTTCGCTCTGTGGTGGGGACGGCACGGCGCGGCCGCCTATCCCGACGCCGCCTCGATCCTGCTATTATGCGACGGTGGCGGGAGCAACAATTCCCGACACCATATTTTCAAAGAGGATTTGCAACGGCTGGTCAATCGGATCGGCATTCCGATTCGCGTGGCCCATTACCCGCCGTACTGCTCGAAGTACAACCCCATCGAGCATCGATTTTTTCCGCATGTCACCAGAACCTGGGCCGGCTTGGCGTTTCGCACGCTGGACATCGTCACCGCCGGATTGCGGCGGGTGCGAACCGAAACCGGCTTAACCGCCACCTATGCCATACTCAATCGGGAATACGCGCTGCAGCGAACAGCCAGCGCGAGCTTCCGGGAAAAATCACCCATCCTGTTCGCCAAAAGACTGCCCAACTGGAATTACACTGTCATCCCGACAACAACTTGAATACGGGAAGTTATTCTTCGAGCGATCCTTAGTATCCGGTAATCTGCTTGATGGCACTTTTCGTGATACAGTGACCTTCCCACGCTTCAGTGAAACAGGTGTTTGGCAACCCGAATCTGTATTATTGATAGATAGCATTGGCAATACATCACACTTGACTGCAAGTGATTTGTTATTGATGGGAATAGATACTAGAATCACAGTTACTGGTATATCGGACCTAACTCCGCCTAACTTGACAAATATTACTATTGATCGTGATACTATAAACACTTTTTCCTCATCGCAAACAGTCGCATTTACTTGGCATCTATCTGATGACCTATCTGGTTTGCCGGGCCCTTCAAACTCAAGCCCTACGCAAATGCGACTAAGAAGCCCATCGGGTAATCAATTTGTGACTTCGGTTCTTAGTCAAAACGACTTAGTATCCGGTAATCTGCTTGATGGCACTTTTCGTGACACAGTGACATTCCCACGCTTCAGTGAAACTGGAGTTTGGCACCTTGAATACTTATTTTTAATCGATAATAATGGAAACTCGCGTACACTTTATCTCAATGAGTTGAATGAAATTGGGATAGACATTGAAATTTTAGTGGTTCCTGAACCGCGCTCAATTTCAATATTTATTGCTACAGCTATATGTCTTTACATAAGCATAATTCAATTACAACGAAAATGTACAGGTTAAAGTAAATTAGATACATCATTTACGATTTCACTAAAGTTTCCTTCCTTCATCTTTAGCTTGAGCTAAGAAATCCAGGATATTCGAACCACGCAAAATGTTGTTGTCTACAAATCTTATGAGGTAGTCCTCCGACAATTTATGACTTTCGAGAATACGTTTACGTATGAATTCACGAACTTCGCTTTGATCCCAAAGTGAGTGAGTTTCGTCCCAGACAGCAAGCACGAAGCGATGGAAAAACTCCAGATCGGCTGGATGGTTTGGCTTACGCCAGTCAGGACCAATCCATGCGTCTAAAACTTGTAGGGTTTTGTCATTCCACATATTTGTACCCTGTAAACTGTTAATCTAATCAAGTTTGTAAATGTTATTGTGTCGCAATGACTCAGCCTTGTCTAGATGATTGCAGTATTATTTTGGTCTATCAGTGTCTACAGAGGCTGCACCCATCCTTGGGTGAGGGGGTATCTTTGAACCAGACAGATTCATCAGGGTATCATCAAGCAAATAGTTGCTATTTGGGAATTCTCTCAATAAGAATATTGCAGTGGAATATGGGGGGGTTCTGCCTTAGACTGAGCCAGCCATCTTCGCTCGCCAAGACTTTGGGGATCAATCAGTGGCGGTAACTGCTTTTGTTGGTGAATTTAAAGGGAAGCAACAAACATGCTTTACGGCGCCGACCCACTATGAACTCGGATAGACTATATTACTCGCCTACCCAACTCCCAGCACTTCCCTGATGCGCGGATCGGCAAGGCTGTCCGCGATGAATGCCGCACCCGTAAAGTCGTGCCGCAGACTGTGACCCCCCGGCACCGCCACCGCGTACGCACCCGCCGCCACCGCCGCGCGGCAACCAGTTTGGCTATCCTCCAGCACCAGCATCTGGGCCGGTGGCACCTGCAATCGTCGCGCCGCTGCCAGATAAATTTCCGGATCGGGCTTGCCATGGGTCACATCCTCCGCAGTTAGCAAAAATTCAAACCGAGGTTCCAGCTCAAACTTGCCGAGGCATTTTTGCACAAACCGCCGCCCACTGCTGGTACCGACGGCTTTGGGAATTTGACGTGCTTCCAGCAATTCCAGCAGTTCCAGCAGACCGGGCATGGTTTGCAGTTGATCGTCCAGGATTCCGGTAAAGATTTCGGTTGATTCGCGGGCTAGTTGTTCCGGCGTATCCGTTAGGCCGTGATAATTGATCATCAACGGAAAAGAAACCTGCGGGGGGCGGCCCATGATTTGGTCCAGCAGTTCCAGGTCAAACGTTTTACCCCGTCGGGCGAGGAGTTGCGTCCCCACTTGCTGGTACAATTCTTCGGTATTAAAGATGAGGCCGTCATGGTCAAAGACCACGGCGAGGATCGGTTCGGAAGGGAGTCGCATACAGTTGATCGTTGGTGGCCATGCAAGGTCGATTTAAGAAAGCATTATCTTACCGGATTTGCCGCGGAGAGGCCACTCGGGGATAGGCTTTAATCCGCAAGCCAATAACCCAGGGACTGTTGAATCGTTGGTTAAAGCGGATGAATCGGGCCGTTGGCCCTTCCTAATTTCATATCCCATTTACCTAGGGAGACGCTGCGCTTGCCCTAGGCTGGGATAGATTGTGCCTTTGGCCCTCAAATGCTTGGTCAACGAATAATCTTCGGACGTCGCGAAGATTTGATTGGATAGTAATACAGAGTAAATGCTGTTTTCTCAAATCTCATATTCTAGATTTCAAATCAGTGCAAATTTGTTTCATCCGCGTCATCAGTGTGCTGTTTGCACGAATTCTCCGTGTGCTGAAAATGCTCCCTGGCTAACGCGGCGGGCTGGATGATTACGCGTGTTAATGCTCCCTGGCTATCGCGGCGAGCTAAATGATGCTACGGGCTGGGGAACAGTTATCTGGGGTTGATCCGCTTCCTCGCCAGAATTTACTGGTTGAACACAATTTTTGCCACGCAAAAGCGTTGTTAATCTCCCCGTCCAATCTTTCATCCGCGGTGCCAGTGTCGTCGCCGCCCTTAACAGCGCGTCTCCCCCCCAGCGGCCCGTGCTCACGATCAACCGATGGATCGGGTAACTGCCGGTGATCCACTTGGCCGTGGCATCCGCCAAAGGACCCAGAAAATCAAACACCCGGCGCTCTGGCTCGTTAAAAAATCGCTCCAAGAGGTGATAGCGAATCAATTGCCCCGGCGATAAATGTTGAAACGCTTCATCGTAGGCCACCTTGGGCGTGTAATAGACCCCTTTGCAGGTATATGCGTATTCAAAGGCAATCGTCCTCCCTTGATGCTCCAGAAATGCCAGTTCCAATTGACCGGCCATGGCCAATAACGCCGCTTGATCCTGGTAATAACGTAGCTTGGCCGGATGACGCAAGATCGACGTCCCGGCCGCGCCTTTCCAGCCGCTATCCTCAATTAATAGTCCCCGCTGCAATTCCGCCAGGGCTTCTTCTCGCGAGTGCGGCCGAATCAAGTTTAACTCAACGCCCCCTAGCTCGTCGGCGCGGCGATTCGTCTTGCGCATTTGCCGGCGAAAGTTGCCCGACCAAGCGGCTTGATAGGCGGCAAAGTTGGCGGGGGCGTCCAGTCCATGAATATTGATGGTGCCGATGTCAAATCGGTGCGAATTATGAAAATAAATCTCTCTTCGAGCGAGCGCGGCGATAAACTGCTGCCAAGCGGGATTATTCAACGGCACCGCGTCAAACCAAACCCAAGGACGATTGAGCGACCGCAGGCCCAGCACCAGTTGATCCATGACGGCGGGCAAATCCGCCGCCGCCCAGTCAAGCAGTAGTTCTCCGGCCCACCCCCATTCATTCCAGGGAAGTCGCCAGACGGGGAGGACGCGTTTTTGCCAGGCGGCCACCAACGGTAGCGCGGCCCGCCAGTCGTCCTTCTCGCGCACAATCAAGCCGATGAGCGGCGCGCGCGGCGCAAAGTGCCTTTGCCAATTGAGCAAATGCGCTGCCTGGGCGGTAGGCAGGGTGCACGCACTGCGCGCAAATAGTTCATCCCACTGCGCGCGACCTTCCTCCGTGGCGAACAATCGCGCTAAATCCACGCATTCCACTTGGGGCCAAGCCATGTTCCGTCCTTAGTATCCGCATTTGTCGCGGTGAAGAGTGCCTACGCTGCCACGGACAACCCAATTCCGCTTTTTGAAGATTGATATTGCCACTTTTAACTATGGCACGCGGGGGGCGGTAATCAGGCGAAAATACCGCTTCTTCGCGATTTCTTTTTGGTTTGCGGCGCGCCGCGCCTCGATTGGCCACATTTCGCCGAAACTTACTTCATCCGCATAATCGCCACATCCCGCGCAAAGCGCACACTCGCCACGGCTTTTGCCAAAAAACCAGGCTTTACCAGCGGAAAACTCTCGCCAATCCTCCTGGTCCAATTAACGTGAATTCTATGGCCCGTGGTACAGGTTCGTATGGCCACGATGAGTGGCGGATCAACGATTGGTCAAGCGCGGCTCGGTAACAAATGACGAGCGGATTGTGGCTAGCAATATTTTTTCCAGAGATTACACCATGTTTAGCTGGCGATTTTTTTCACTATCAACAGCGATCCAGTGCGGCGTACTTTGCTGTGTACTAACGGGTATGGGAAATTCCGCCGCGACGGCGGCCCCGATAATTTTGTTTAATTCCACCACGGGAGACACGCCCACGGATGATCCCTGGCGCTGGTTGTATGGCGGCGATGGCGGCTCGATTGGCGCGGCCTCCTCATCCGTGATGAATTACAACTTGACCGGCGGAGTGATGCTGCTTGACACCGCCGATCCGCACACGGATCGAGGGGGCTATTTTATGACCAGCGGAGAAATTGCCTCCACGGGGGTCAACCTGAACCGGCAACAGGGGTTTGCCTTGAGTTTTAATTTGCAAATCTTGAATGAGTTGCACGCGGACTCAAACAGCGCGGGTTTTGGCATCACGCTCTTGACCAGCGATAATTGGGGGATCGAGCTGAATTTTTGGAACGACCTGATCTTTGCCGACAATGCCGACTTTACCCACGGGGAACAGGTGGCCTTTGACACCACGGCCAACATTGTCAATTACACCTTATCCGTTTTTGACGACCATTACTGCCTCTTTGCGCCGGGAATGGATAGCCCGCTCGTGGGGAGTTTGCGGCAATATGCCCCTTCCGCCAATTCGCTGATTCCCTATGGCCAAAGCAACTATTTGTTCTTTGGCGACAATAGCGGCAATGCTTCGGCGCAGGTGCTCTTTAGCCAGGTCGGCTATACCGAAGTTCCCCCCGGCACCCACGGCATCCCCGAACCATCACATTATGTCATGCTGGGAATCGCGGTGGTGGTCGTGGCCTGGCGCGTCGGGCGCAAACTTTGGACGTGACGCCGCTTCCCGCCGCCGGAATGCAAGATACCTCAGCACGGAGAGGGAATTAATAAAACGCAGATGCCGCGGATGAACAAGATTTGCACAGATCGGCAAATTTAATGCTGCAGCATCGTCCGCATCATCCGTGTGCCATCAGTGCTCATCCGTGGCAAAAAGAATATGCAAAAAAATCCGTGGCTAAAAGAATTCTTAGCCACGGATCGTCACGAAACTTCACGGATCAGAAATTTCAAATTGCAAAATCGCGGATTTGAAATTTCAGTTCGTAGTAGATCGTAGGAACGGACCAGCCAGGTAACGCTCCGCAAGCAGAGCCATGTGTGCCGGCTTAGTCCCACCTATAAATAATTACATATGATAAGTTGGCTACAATATGCCAGCTTAGTTCAAAATCTTGCTGGTGTCGGCGATGATGCTCTTAATGGCTTCATCGTTAAGACCATCGGCCGTGACCGCATGATTGGCGGCGACCACGCCCCCTTTATAAATCAGCACGGTGACGGCGGCTTCCGGGGCGATCTTGTACTCGGCGGGACCGTTTTGTTGATCGTCAGGGACCACCACGGCAATGTGATTCACTTTGCCATCGGTCAGCATTTTGGACATGGCGGTTTTGTTCTTTTCCACATCATCGCCAATCAGATTCACAAACGACGCCAGCTTCTTTTCAGTGTTTTCAGCGACAACCTTGTCCAATTGGGTCAGCAGTTTGCCAACCTTGGCGTCGGCCTGGCGGGAAAAAATCATCACGACGGGGCGATTTCCCATTTTGCAGCGGTAGCACAGTTTGTCCCCTTCGCTCACCCCGTCATCGCTGTTGCCCGCGCACTTTGTCACTTCGTAGGCGCCGACTTCTTCGCCCACTTGCGGGCCGCTTTTTAGCTCGGCGGCATTCAGACTGCTCACGCCCAGGGCCACGACCAACGCCAACATGCTAGAAAACAATTTCATCACGAAACTCCTTAAAAATAGAAACAGAAACAGAGGTAAGGGCTGTGAAAACACAGCCAGCAACACGCCAGGCTGAAATCAATACAGCCAAGAAATTGGGCAATCATACAAATGGCCGAACCACGAGATCGCGGGTCGAGCCAACAACATGACTCAGGATAAAATGAGAGGATGGGCGGGACCGGTAAAATACTCCCTTTGGATGCCGGCAACTCCTCTTGAGTTACAATCATGGTACGCATTTGGGTCGGGAAAGCAAACAAAATCACCCCTCCCGGAAGAAGTTTTTTCAGGGATTGTGAGCCAACTCACATTTTTGTCCACAATGCCCCTCTTTTTCCCGCGATATCGAGGGGGGTGGCCACCCTTGCGACTGACCGCATCCTGCTTCACAATAAGGTTTTTAACCTTTTGCTAGCAATCAGCGCTCACGGGCTTTGATTGTTCAAGCACTTTGCGGGGTACATGAGGGGATGTTAGCCAAGCTCAGCACTTTTTCCCTGCTCGGCATCGAGGCCCTCCCCGTCGAGGTGGAAGTTGACATCTCCGCCGCCGCCCTGCCCAAGACCGTGCTTGTGGGCCTGCCCGAGGCCGCCGTGCGCGAGTCCATCCATCGCATCGAACGGGCCATTGTCAACTCCGGCTTTATCAAGCCCGAGGATCGATTGGTCATTAACCTAGCGCCGGCGGAATTGCCCAAACAAGCCGCGTCGTTCGATCTGCCCCTCTCGCTAGGCATCTTGGCCGCCAGCGGACAGTTGCAAAGCGATAAGTTTTCGCATTACGCCGTTGTGGGCGAGCTTTCCCTCGATGGCCTGACCCGCCCGGTCAAGGGCGCGCTCTCGATGGCCATGAGCGCCGCGCGCGATCCCACGCTTAAAGGAATCGTCGTGCCCGAAGGGAGCGCCACTGAGGCCGCCGTGGTCGAAGGGATTGAGGTCATCCCCGTGGGCAGTCTGGCCCAGGCGGTCGGTTGGTTCGCGGGGCAGATCGACATTGATCCCACGCCGCCGCGGGTGGACGAATGGTTCGCCCAGTATGCCAAGTACGAAGTGGACTTTGCCGATGTGCGCGGCCAAGAAATGGCCAAGCGCGCGTTAACCATCGCGGCGGCGGGTTCGCATAATTTGCTCATGCTGGGGCCGCCCGGTTCGGGCAAAACCATGCTGGCCAAACGCGTGCCGACCATCCTGCCGGATTTAACCAGCAGCGAATCAATCGAAACCACGCGCATTTATAGCGTCATGGGCCTGTTACAGCCTGGCCAGCCGATGTTGGCCGTGCGGCCGTTTCGCTCCCCCCATCATACGATCAGCAATCCCGGCCTGGTTGGCGGCGGCAGCACGCCGACTCCCGGCGAAATCAGCATGTCGCATAATGGCGTGCTGTTTCTGGACGAATTGCCCGAGTTCAACCGCGCCACGCTAGAGGTGCTGCGGCAACCGCTGGAGGATGGCGTGGTCACCATTTCCCGCGCGCTCAATAGCTCCACCTTTCCGGCCAATTTTATGCTGATCGCCGCGCTCAACCCCTGCCCCTGCGGGTATCGCGGCGATCCCCGGCGGGATTGCCATTGCACCATGATTCAGGTGGAAAAATACATGGGCAAGATCAGCGGACCGCTGCTGGACCGGATTGATATTCACATCGAAGTCCCCGCCGTGCCGTTTCAGGAACTTTCTAGCGGTAGTCCGGGCACCAGCAGCGCTGACATGCGGCAGCACGTCAAGCAAGCTCGGCAGTTGCAGCAAGAGCGGTTTAACGGCACCCGCACCCGCAATAACGCCCACATGAATAGCCGCCAGATACGCCAGCATTGCAAATTGGACACCGCGGGACACAACCTGCTGCAGGCGACAATGGCCGAGTTGGGGCTTTCCGCCCGTGCGCATGACAAGGTGCTGCGGGTGGCCCGGACCATAGCCGATTTGGAAGGTTCCGCGGCAATCCAAGTACATCACCTGAGCGAAGCGGTCAATTACCGGATGCTTGATCGCAATTTGTGGAAGTAAGCCGCGCGACCGCTTTGCGCTACGATTAGGCAGCAAAGGTTACTCCCCGCCCGTGGGCATGCCCAACTGCTTCATTTTGCGATACAGGTTGGAGCGATGCAGCCCCAACAGTTCGGCGGCGGCGGACATATTGCCGCGGGTTTTTTCCAGGGCCTGGTTAATGTACTGAACCTGAAATTGCCAAGTGGCGTCGGTCAGGGGGACTTCGCCGACTTGTGGCGTTGCGCCGGTGCGTGGGGGGGAAAGGATAAACGCCACGTCCTCGGGGGCGATTTTTTCTCCCGTGGCTAAAAACGCCAGGCGCTCCATCAGGTTGCGCAGTTCGCGCACGTTGCCCGGCCAGGGGTGCTGTTCCAGGCGTTGCCGCGCGGCGGGTAGAAAGCGCGGAGTTTTTCGTCCGGCGCGGCGGCAAAATTCTTGTAAAAAATGCTCAGCCAGCAAGTGAATATCCTCGCCCCGTTCGCGCAGCGGCGGTAATTCCAGGCTGACCACATTGAGCCGATAATACAGATCCTCGCGAAATCGCTTTTGCCGGACCAGGTCGGCCAGATTTTGATTTGTCGCGGCGATGACCCGCACATCGGTCGTAATGGGGCGGCTTCCGCCGACGCGGACCACCAGTTTTTCCTCGAGCACGCGCAACAGTTTAGCTTGCCCCCCTTTACTGAGTTCCGCTATTTCGTCTAAAAACAGCGTCCCGCCGTTGGCCAATTCAAATTTGCCCGGGCGAGATTCGACGGCGTCGGTAAATGCCCCTTTTTCATGGCCAAACAATTCGCTCTCAAGCAAAGTCTCGGTCAGGGCCGCGCAATTCACCGCCACCCAGGGGTGGTTGCGGCGGCGGCTTTGGTAGTGAATCGCGCGGCTGGCGACTTCCTTGCCGGTGCCGTTTTCCCCGGTCAACAGCACCACCAATTCCGTGGGCGCCACCCGCTGCAGGGTCCCTTGCAACGCGAGAATCGCCGGAGAATTCCCCAGCAATCGCACATTCTCGGCCGCTTGCTCCACCAAAAACTGACTCGTGGAAAGCGCGGCCTCCAGTTGCTGAGTGTTTGTCAGGGCCGCGGCGGCCTGCCCCGCCAATTCGACCAGCGTCCCTTCGTCCTCGTCATCAAAATCACCGACAAGCTTGTTGATGACCTCAAACACGCCCAAGAGATCGCCATTGGCCGCGCGTAGCGGCACCGCCACCAGCGAATGGGTTTGATAGTTAAGCTGCCGATCGACGTCGCGGTGAATTTCGGCGGCGGATTCTTGCCGCGACACCCGCTGCGGCCGTCCCGTGCGCAAGGTCTTGCCCACGATCCCCACCTCATCGGGAATTCGCAATTCCCCCCCCGGCACGCCCAACGCCGGCCGCGCGACCAGTTGTCCCGCCCCCCGATCCCACAAAAAAATGCTCGCCCGGTCCGCCTGCAGTAACCGGGTGGAAGCCTCGGCCATGTGCACCAGCAACGGCTGCACCTGCGCCACGCTCGCCCATTCTTGGGCCAATTGCAGCATAGTCAGAAGTCGTTCCGCACGTCGGCTGGCAGCCCGGCGTTCGCGAATCAGGCCCAGCCCCGCCGCCAGGGCCGCGGCGATCCCCCGGACGTATTGGGTGGCGGGGGCGGGTTTGGTGGGAAGGTCGTGCCGTTCACCCAACCGCAAGCAGAGGACGGAGTTGGCTTCGCCATAAGGATTAAGCCCCACCAGCACCCAGGGACTGCGCCAGACCGGTTGGTCGTGGTCCAGGGCCTCGCTGAGCAGTTCGCGGGGCAGGTGGGCGCGTTGTCCCGCTTCGGCGATGATTTGCCATTGGCCCTGGCGGTTTTTCCACAAGGAGGAAAAATTTCCGCCAAACGGAGCTAGCAGGCGAACCAGGGCCAGGTTTAAAAAGGCCGTGGTGTCGATTGCCGCGCGGGCCCCCCAAAGTAATTCGATAATAGCGGGAGCGGCGGCCGCCGAGCCGGTTAACGACGGCAACAAGGAGCCGACCGGGGAAAATCCTGCGGGAGAAAGGGGATCCATGGGCGTGTCGAAATGTATTCGGAAGGCAAACGACTGTCGTCATCTTTATACAATAGCGGACGCTGGGTGTAATCAGGACGATACAGCTAGGAAAAAGTGCCGGACTAGGCTCGAACTCAATCAGAAATTGTTGTAAGTTATTACGCAGAATGATATTGGAGCATCTTTCACATTTAGTGGCCATTCTATTCAAGGGTCATTTCCATGCCGCCCCTGTTTGCCGGAAAAAAAGGCCTGATCCTGGGGATCGCCAACGACTACTCCATTGCCTGGCACATCGCCAGCCAGATCCTCGAGCAGGGGGGAATCTGCGGTTTTTCCCACCTGCCCGATAAACCCGAGGACGAACGCAAAAAAAACCGTGGCCGCGTCGCCAAAATTGTCGAGGGATTGCCGGGCTGCAAGTTCTTGCATCCCCTGGACGTGAGCCGCGACGCGGATATCGCGGAATTTGTCGAAAAAGCCAAAAGCGAACTAGGAACCCTGGATTTTGTGCTGCATTCCATCGCGTATGCCTCCTTGGACGACCTCAAGCGGGAAACCATCGCCACCAGCCGTGAAGGCTTTAAACTGGCGATGGATATCAGTTGTTACAGTCTCTTGGCGGTGGCCAACGCCTGCCGTCCCCTGCTCAATCCCAATGCCGCCCTGCTGACACTCACGTACTTTGGCGGTGAAAAAGTCATGCCCGGCTACAACGTCATGGGTATTTGCAAAGCGGCCCTGGACGCCGCCATGAAATACCTGGCCTATGACCTGGGTCCCCAGCAAGTCCGGGTCAACGCCCTGAGCGCCGGCCCGCTCAAAACGCTTGCCTCCTCCGCCGTCGGCGCCAAGGATATGGGTGAACTGTATAAGGAAATGGCCCCCCTGGGCCGCAATATCACCCATGAAGAGGTGGGCCGAGTCGGGGCGTTTTTGCTTTCCGAGATGTCCGCTGGGATCACCGGCGAAATCCTGCATGTGGACGCCGGGTACAACATCATGGGTAGCCCGGGCCGGTTGCTGGATAAGCTAAAGGGCTGATAGAAAAAAGCTGGTTGTTCTCTTCGTGCAAGACGAGATTCCGCCGCGAAACCGCGGAGAGGGGGAATGGAGTTTTGCTAACGGGAAAGTTGGTATTCGGATAGTTATCAATTCAACAGGGAGCGTTTCTATTGGGGGGTGGAGCATATTTTTTCTCCGCCTCCCTGTGCCTTCCCATGTCTCATAAAGCCGAAATCCAGACAAACGGTTGGCCGTTTTCATCTAGCCGGACTTCGTGTTTGCATTTGACGTTGGAGAGGACTTCCCGCAGCAATTTTTGGTAATAAGTTTTGCCCGCCGCGACTTGCACCGGTTTTTTAAAGTCAATTTTGGCCAAGAGCAAACTCTGGTGATCGTACAAAAATGGCAGTTCCACGCGGGCTTGCACGGCGGCCAGGGCCTCAGCCGCGCTCACGCCGTTAATATCCGCGTTCAGCGTGTCCATCATCTTCGGCGCTAGGCGGGGAAGTTGCTCGTCGCTGGTCCAGCCCACGGGCCACAGTTCGGGGCTGTTATCGGCGGAGGTGATCCATAGTTCGACCTCTCGGCCGGGTGGTTTGCGCGGGACCAAAATTGCCCCGACTGGCCGCATCAGCGCTGCCAGGGCCGTCCCGCGGCTGAGGCCTTTTAGCTCGTCCCGCACGGGGTCATCCGCCGCCAGCGCGGCTTGCACGTCGCGATCAATTGTTATCCGTAGCGTTCCCCGGCTGAGCAATTTGAGGATGTCCGTTCCTTTTTTTCCCTGGGTGTTGTCCTCCAACTTGGCGGCCAGATCCTCCTGCACGGCGGCCAGTTGATCCGCGGTCAGGCCAAATGCCAATTTTTGTTCGATGACGCCCGACGCGCCATGATCACCTAGCGTCTGCATCCATTTTAATAATCCCGCCTGGTCGCGCAGTCCAAATTTTCCCCCGGGGACATGCAACACCCCGCCAGCGTCCAGCATGCCCACAACCAAAAAAGATTCGCGCGGGGGTTTGCCCGTGGTTTTGATTTCTGGCTGGTCGGCGGCTTGACCCGCGCGAATTTGCAAACCGCCAACATTCAATTTGGTAAGTGCTTGCAACCAGTCCTGCTGACTGCGGGGATCGACCCGTCCCGTGGTGTAGATTTCAAATTGAACCCGTTTGGCTGGCTCTTCTTCCGCCCGGAGAGAGATCGTGAAAGTATCGCTAAAAAAAACGGCCCACAGACAAGTGGCCCATACATAAATTGCCCCTAGATAAATATCCCAGAAATCGCGCGCATAGCCGCGTTGCGGCAATGATAGCAAAGCATGGCGGCTGATAAACATATTGGCTGGTTGCGTGGACTGCATATAAATCCCCGGTCCCTCGGAATGAGATGAAAAGGGAGGAAATGACCGGCCCGGGAGTGCCGACAAATCTATTTTCCCCCCCGCAGGCCAAAATTCAAACAGATTCATGTGAAATTATCGTAATGGTACCCTGGTTTGCGCCGTTGATCTGCCGATTTTGGCGATCGCGGGGGATAAATCCCACGAAAGCGCTAACGGCATTTGGTGAGGGAGGGGCGAACCTGTATGGCACGTTAATTGTCAGCTTTCCCTCATTCCGAGGCCAAGAATATCAATTACAAGTGTAAAGGGGGGGCCGGCACGAACTTTGTTAGCTTTGTTCCCTTTTGTAACGTCTGGTATTGTTAATTGAGCAAAAATTAGCCGAAAAGCAGAGGGGTTGGCATGTGCCGTATCTCCGCTACCTCCTGTTAAAAAAGGCTTTCGCAGATAAACTTTTGTCATGCCGCATTTGCCAACTCAGGTTATTATTTGACATATCCTCGGCAGACTAACCGCTGTTGATCTGTTCCCAAATTTGAGAATTCTTCATGCTTGCCATTTCCACCCGCAATCTCGTCAAGACCTATCCCTCTAAGCCGCCGGTGGAAGCGGTCCGCGGCCTGGATCTGGCCGTGGAGCGGGGCGAATGTTTTGGTTTGCTCGGGCCAAACGGCGCGGGCAAAACCACCACCATTGAAATCCTCGAAGGACTTTTGCCCGCCACCAGTGGCGATGTCGAAATCCTGGGTCTGCGCTGGGGGCGGGACGATGACGCCATCCGCCAGCAAGTCGGCATCTCCCTGCAAGAGACCAAACTCTCTGAAAAATTGACCGTCCTGGAAACAATCACCCTCTTTCGTAGCTTTTATCGCCAAGGAATGGACCCCCTGGAGGCCCTCAACCGCGTCTCCCTGCAGGAAAAAGCCCAGGCCCGCGTGGGCAAGCTTTCCGGCGGCCAAAAGCAGCGACTGGCGGTCGCGTGCGCGATTGCCGGCGATCCGCAACTGCTATTCCTAGATGAGCCCACCACTGGACTGGATCCCGCCTCGCGGCGGGAACTATGGGAAATCATTCGCGGATTTCGCGCCGCGGGACGAACAATTTTGCTCACCACCCATTACATGGACGAGGCAGAAAAACTGTGCGACCGGATCGCCATTGTCGATCATGGCCGGGTCATCGCCCTGGGGACGCCGCGGGAACTCATCGCTAGCTTGGGGGGAGAGCATATCATCGAGTTTCATTTGCTGGGCCAACATGGCGAAGCATCTTTGCCGCGCGAACGATTGGCGGCATTGCAACCGCTCTTGTCCCGCCTGCCCAGCGTCAGTCAGGCGACAGTGGGGGACGCGGGCGTACGACTGTCGGCGGCGGAATTTCATCGCGTATTGCCAGCGCTGGTGAACACGCTAGCCAGCGAGGGTTATGAATTGGCCAATCTCAGCACGCATCATGCCAGTCTGGAGGATGTGTTTATTTCCCTGGCGGGTCGCAAACTGGCGGAAGAATAAGGCACTTGTTGCCAGCCGCGACGTGGTTCAACATATTCCGGCGGCGGCTATAAATTTTGCAATTAACCCACACTCAGTCCGATGGGGAGTTCCTCGCCAAAGAGGGTCGTTTGTTCGGCGGCGGCTAGTTCGCCCCCGACCGTGACCAGGCGGATGTAACTTTCAGGAGCTTCGCGGCCGCGCAGCCATTCATCCGCCATTTGCCGCGTCGTGGAAGAAAGATCTCGATAACGGTCGTCGGTGCGGCGGGCTAGTTGCATGATGACCCAGGAAACTTGCGGATCGTCGGCTTTTTGTCGTTTCAAATCGGCCAACCAGTCCGCCACGACATCACTTCCCAGGACAATGTTAAGCGGGCCATAAGCGGGGACTCGGGCACCCAGTCGCCCCAGCATCCATAACAGCGCGGGGCGCAGGGCGAGTAGTTTTTTGCGTGGAAGCAAATCCAGGATGATGCGGCCTAGTTCTATTTTTAGGGGGGCGGACAAGAGTTCCAGGGAACCGAGCAAGCGCCATACTTCCAACGATTCGGTGGTGGCTAGGGTCAAATCGCCCGCCCCCCCCTGGCCTGTTGTCAGGCGTTTGTGCAATCCCCGCAAACCCGGCAGCAGCGGATTGGCCAGTGCCGCTTGTTGGCCGGCAGTCAGCCCCCCCGCGATTCGTCGCCAGAGGATCCAGCCTTCGTTTTGCACATTGGCCTGATGGTGCGCTAATTTTCCAAAAAGCATTTTCCAGGTTTCCGCGACGCGCCAATCGTCCAGCGCCAGGCCAAAGCCAGGCCGCAGCGCATAGCCCAGCAGATTGAGCCAGCGGGCTTCGGCGGCGGGGGATTGCCGCCGGCCGTTTTCTAATTCGACCAAGGTTTGCCAGATGCGCCGTAATAAGGAAGGAGGCCAAGCGGCGCGGGGGCGTTGGATGGCCTCGGTCAGGCGGGCATTGAGGGTGTTCAGAGGCGCGCCTCCCCCGGGACCAAATGTCGCGGTCAATTGATCCAGCGCCGCGGTCGCGGCCGTTTCATCCAAAAAGCCCGCTTGTTCCGCCGTTCCCCGATGAGCCGTCCGGTCGGTTTGCGTGGCGCTCCGCACGTCAAACTGCATTTGCCAACGGCGATGACCCGCGGATTCAGCGCACCATAATTCCAGCGTGCCAATCTCGCTCAGGCGCGCTTGCACCTGGACCGGCACGGTCGCCGCGCTTTGTCCGCCACGCGCTTGCATCACCGTGCGAATCGGCGCTAATGGGCGAAATTGTTCTGTTTCCACCGGCATCACCGCCCCCACCGGATCGGTCAACCGCGTGCTAGAAACATACAGGGGAAATTCTATCGGTTGGGCGATGCGCAATTCCAGTTCGCGCGGACAGGTGTGTTGCTCTCCCGGTTCGGCGGTGGCGGGCACCACGCATAACGCCCAGCGGGTGGAAGCCGCTTGATCAACCGTCTCTGTTTCGGCTGACACATGATCGCGATCTTGGTCTGACGGGGAGGCATGCTGTGAGACCTGGCGCGACACGCCTAGATAATAGGTGCGGGCCAGGTCGGCGGCGATGCGCACGCCATGGCCGCGCAGCACCATTCCATAATACGCCGCGCCGCGGGCCACGGCCAAATCCAGCCGCTCATTAGCTAGCACGCGCGGCCGCCAAGCGGACCCCGGAGCAGATCCAACGCCATTGAACCAATTTTCTAAAACTTCCAAGAGACGCGTTTGCAATAATGGCGAATGAAAAAATCCGCCGTTAAATAGCACCAAATCCGGTCGACAGGGGTCGCTGGCATTTTTGTCGGGGGAGTCCTCCTCTAGCGTGGCTAATGTCTGGCGATGCGCGCTAAGGAATGCCGCCAGATGCCGCGTCATTGCGGGATCGGCGGCATAAGGGAGGCCAAACTCTTGAAAACCGCTGCGCCGCGCGCGGGGGGAATCGCCAAGCTGGCAATAGGGCAAAAATCCTTCACATAATAGCTGGCGAACTTCTTCCCGTTCGGCGGATATTTGCACCGCATTCGCTAGCAACCGGCTCCCTCCCCCCGCGAGGGAAATGGTAGCCTCCGGGGGCGCGTGATTGGCAAGTAGCGTTTCCTTGACCCTGCGGCAAGCTCGAACGAGCGTGTCCCATTGGCGGACGGATAGTTCGGCTTGACCTGTGGCGGTAACTGCCCGCTGTTCTAAATGCTTGGCCAACGCCAAATCCAAATTATCCCCCCCCAGAATCAAATGCTCTCCCACAGCGATACGCTGAAACTGGACCGTACCGCCGGATGTCCCCCGCGCGCGGATCAGGGTAAAATCGCTGGTCCCCCCCCCTATATCGCAAACCAATATCAACTGTCCGGGCCGCACATGGGTTTCCCAAGTATCTCGATGCAAATTTAGCCACGCATAAAAGGCGGCCTGTGGCTCCTCAATCAAGACCACCCGGGGAAGGCCTGCCCGGGCGGCGGCCGCAATCGTCAACTCCCGTGCGACTTCATCAAATGAAGCTGGCAACGTCAGCACAAAATCCTGCTCGGCTAGCGGATATTCCGCATAGCGCGCGTCCCAGGCCGCGCGGACGTGCCCCAGGTACCTGGCCGAAACCTCGACCGGTGACAGCCGCGACACATCCGGCGCGGCATGCCAGGGAAGCAACTCCGCCGTGCGATTAACTCCCGTATGGCAGAGCCAGGATTTGGCCGACAAGATTTGCCGACCAGGATTCATTCCACCAAAATCGCGAGCCATGACCCCCACGCAAAAGTCGTGTTCCCCGGACGACCAAGGAAGCTTTAGCGCGCCTGGGGCAAATTCTCCCGCTTGTGGCTGATAATGAAACGAGGGAAGCGTCTCACGACTTTCAATCGTCGCGGGAGCCACTAGTTGCGGAATAGAAAAGTTCTCTACTTGCCATTCCATTTCCCAAGTGTCCACAAAGGAAACCGCCGAATTGGTGGTCCCCAAATCCATGCCCACCACATAACGGCTGGCGGGTCGGTCAGAAGCACGGCTCGACATGGGTGTGGTACAAATTATAAGAAAATATCAAAATAAGTCTTTATTCACTTATGGAAAGCCAAGGATCACCAGAAAGCAATTAAACCAAAACCATCTCCCTTTTTAACAGGCTGAGGTAAAAAAACAGGCGGAGCAAAACGCTCCGCCTGGGATTTTTTGTACATCAACCGTGCAATAACCGCAATTAATCGCGGGGGCGCACCACACCCGTCAAGCCGCTGTAGTCGTTGCGGTCTTCGGGGTGCCACAGGGGCATGCCCATTTCCACCCGGGCAGCGAGCACGTCGATTTTTTCGCGTGAACCGGCGGCCGCATTGGTGGGAGAGAAATCTTCCCCCGCATACGGGACAAAGTCCTCATCATGGCCATATTTGAGGATTGTTTCAAAAACGTTGGTAACTTTTCGCATCGCTGTACCCTTACAAAAATCCGTCATGGAAAAAAGTTATCCAACACGTCCCCCCCCAATAGAGGTCCGCGTGACAAGCATTTTCCAAGACATGGTAAAAATGTCGTACAATTACCCGGCGTAACCAACATTCCGTGCCACATAGCCGGAAAAACCACTAGTTGCATCTCCCACGTGCCAGATAGTTTTATCTAGCGAAGGGATCATCAACACTGGCGTCGTTTGTTTCCGCGGGGTTCGCGACCCTAGTGGTCCTCGAGCGGAAAACCCAGTACGCAACGTACTCCGTTAGGGTTCGACTCACATCCTGTGAGAAGGCAAAGCACGTCGAAAAAGCGAATTTTCCGTGCGAATCGCCGCGTATGACGAATTTTCCCCATTAACTGGGGTAAAAAATCAGGCCGTATGCTCTTAGATGTCAGGAACAGACGGGCGTCGCATGTGCATTGCGTTAGTAATGAATTATTTCCAGAATTACCAGAGAGTCAAGCGTTTTGTGAAATATTTCACTAATTTAAATTTCCGTTATGATAACTTGCTGTAATTTTAATGCTAGCATGGACTTACGGATGATTATTTTACGAATTATTTTACCCAAGCCGTATAAATTACGATAAATAGCAAGGAGACTTAGCTTTTTAGAGAAAAGTACGTTTTTCTATAAGGAAATTGACTTCCAGGTCTACTTCTCGATTGACCGGAGTCAACCAGAACACAATAATTCACGTAGATTTAATGTAGATAATAACCATGCACTCGACCGCACACCGATTACTGGGTTTGATTTTAACAGTCGGCATGTTTTGCTCGACTTTGAACGCCCGGATGCTGTGCGCTTGTAATGCTGCTTGTGGAGAGTCATTAGTCTCCAACATCCGGTCAAAGTCGGAATCTCAAGATTGTTGCAATCCCCCTGGCAAGTCTTGCTGCCTGACAAGTGGCCGTCTTAGTACAAGTAAAAACTGCTGCTGCCAGCCCACTGCGGCGGGTTGCGTTTCTTGTTCAGGTAAAGAAACTGCAAGCCAGCGATTGGCCACAAAGAATCAGCCCTCTTTGTCGTTGAGCAAAAAAACTTGCTGCCAATCAAATGTTACTAATAGTGGTCATTCTGCCCATATCTTTGCGCAAGTTGCACTTGACGCTCCTGGCACACCTCCTAGTTGCCCAGCTACTGCAGGGTATCAAGAGGGTGGCTGCAGATGTGAAATGCAGTTGCCTCAACGTCCCCATCCTTTGAATGCTCCGGAAAACAGCAATTTAGAAACCAAATCGCAACTGGTTACCACTTTTGCGTTACCCAGCCTGTGCTTTGTTCCCGCCCCCCCTTCGCACTTATTGCCTGGGGAATACACACAACTCTTGCCCTATGCGGGCCGGGATCTGCGGATTTGGATCTGTAGCTGGACAACCTGAGCCGTTGACGGGAGCAACCTCTCTCCCCGTCTTTCTAGATATGGCTATCCAGTTTGACGCTGGATGAATTATCCATAGATTTCCTAGCTTTTGCAAGGACGTTCGTCTCTTGCCAGGGCGAAATGAGCCTTGGCGTGCAAAGTTTGGGAAATCCCCCTCTTTTTCCTTTGGGAAAAAGATTAAATGCCGAATCCATTCGCTTTTCTAATTGGAGAATTTTATCATGTTTACCAAACGTACTTTTTTGGGTTTGTTGACAGCCGCTGTTGTGGCCGGTTCCGGGATCACTTATGCTCTGAGTGTTCCCTCCACCACGGCTCAAGCCGGGGGTTGCTCTTGCTGCGTGGCCGCGGGTTGTGAGACCAGCCTGTGCAGCTGTGCCTGCGGTAGCGAGTGTCCAGACGGATGCACGGTGGAACAATGTTGTGGCAGCGGTTGTGCGGGGTGCGGTGAAACGACCGCTACCAGCTCGACCGCGGCAACCGGATGCGCCACCAGTTGCTGCGCTAAGTAAGCCCACTGTTTATTGGATTTGTGCCCAGATCAGCGGCAAGATTTAACTTGTCGCCGCTCTGGCCCCATCAAGTGCAACGCTGCCGCAAAGGAGCGATCTTTTGCGGCGGCACTTATTTTTGCGATTTGTCGGAGTTCCTTTTTTTCGGAGAATGATTATGTGGAAGTCGCTGTTGATGGTTGGCTGTATGGCCTTGGGCATGGTGGGTTATGCTGTCTTTGCTGATAAGGCTGAAAAGCCCAAGGATCCCCTGGCCGCGGCCAAATGCCCCGCGTCAAATGAAGGGGTGAGCGCGGATCAAGCCGTGGAATTTGAAGGTGGGATGGTTTATTTTTGCTGCGAAAAATGCAAGGCCGCATTTGAAAAAGATAGCGCCAAGATGGCCGCCAAGAGTCGCCATCAAATGGTCGTGACCGGCCAGTTTGAGCAAAAGGCCTGCCCGCTGTCGGGTGGTCCCACCAAGGCGGAAACCGCGATTGACGTGGCTGGCACCAAGGTCGCGTTCTGCTGCGAAAATTGCCAAGGCAAAGCCAAGAAGGCGGGTGATGACGTGGCCGAAGTCCTCTTTGGCGACAAGGAAAAATTCGCCAAGGCTTTTGCCAAGGTCGAAAAGAAAGCCGAAAAGTAGTCGTCGATTAAAACGGGGTAGTTCCCCGCTGATCAGGCTCCCCCAACAACTCGCCGGCAGGTTCGCCGGCGAGTTGTTTTTTTGCGCTGAGTGGGACTGTGTCCGGGGCTTGGTCGTGGAACTTATGCGGGAATATGCTAGCAAAAGATTTTCCCCATGTTTCGCCGGTTAGGGCGCGCTTTGTCTTGACCAAAAATATCACGGGCTGCTACAGTCCATCACTGGGAATTGATTCACTAGTTGAGGGGAAAGGAAGCCTGCCATGCTCAACACTTTGGCCGTAGTCCAGATTCGTGCCGAACGCCTGCCGCCGCGCTGGTCCACCTGGAGGGGGCTGGGGGGGAAATCCCTGGTCGAATGGGTGGTCCGCCGCGTGGCCGATTGTGCCCGCATGGATGGCATTTTGGTCGCGTGCGCCGCCGCCGAATTTGAGCGCGTTTCGCCGCTAGTCCCCCCCGATGTCCCCTGCTTTGCCAGCCAGCGTCCCGACGCCCTGGGACAATTTACCGACACCCTATTGCATGTCCCCTGCTTGCAGGCGGTTCGGGTTTGCCTGGAGCAC
Organism: Pirellulales bacterium; assembly: GCA_033762255.1. Taxonomy (NCBI): domain Bacteria; kingdom Pseudomonadati; phylum Planctomycetota; class Planctomycetia; order Pirellulales; species Pirellulales bacterium. Next base: position 190,423 of record JANRLT010000029.1, read on the forward strand.
CCGTTTGTCGACCCCGAGTTAATGGATCGGTTGGTGACACAAGCGGCGCTGCAGCCGCACTTGGATTATATTGGCTATGGCACCAGCGCGGGCCAACCCGCGGTAGAATCCCCCATTGGCTGCTTTGCGGAACTTTGCAAAACCAAAGCCCTGCGCATCGCCGATCGAGACGCCACGCTCCCCGCCGATCGCGCGGGAGTGACCCGCTATCTGTACACCCACCCTGAACGCTTTGCCGCGCAGTGGCTTCCCATGCCCACCGAGCTGGACCGCGCGGATGTGCGCCTGGCCCTGTGGGGGGATGATGACCGCGAACATTGCGAGGATTTGTACGAAGCGCTGGATGGCGCGGTCGATTATCAAACCGTGACCCGCTTTTTACACGCGCAACCGCATTTGCGCCGCCGCATGGCCGCCATGAACCAGCAAGAAGCGGTTTAAAATACCGTGCGGTGGGAAAGTAGCGTATCATTTCTATAAATTTTAAAGCGGCTGACACTTTTTGCGGGGCAGCGGGGTCTTATGCTGCGCGGTGGTTGGGTTAAGTCGGCGGGGATGAATTTGTCATCGATCTGACATTCCCGCGGGCCACGCTGCAAACCGAAAGAGCCACGCGTCTATTTTTTCGCCATTCCTTTTCCGCGCGAGATCGCCATGAACTCACTCTGTCGCCAATTCCTAGCTGGAATATCGCTATTCATTCTCGCCACGGCTTTTACGGCGGAGAAATCATACGCCGACATATCCCCCACAGTTGTGCAAAAGCATCTGCAGAGCGGGGATTTGGCTGGCGGCGTGGCCGCGCTGCAGGGAGTGCTGCTCAAGGATCCGCAAGACGACACGGCACGCTTTGGGTTGGGAATATTACAGGTGCTGCGCGGAGCGGAGGCCTGGTCCCAAGGCCTGTACAAGCATGGGATTACCATGCGACATACAGGAAATATTCCGTTTTTACGTTTGCCCCTTCCAGAAAATCCCCACCCCGAGCGCCTGACCTATGAGAAATTTCGCGAAATGCTGATCGACTTTCAGGGAGCCCTCTCCCAGGCGGAGGCCACCCTGGCGGGTGTGCAAGACCAGGAGTTGCAACTGCCGCTGCGCCTCTTAGAGGCTCGGCTGGATATCGATGGCGATGGTCAGATCACTTATCTCAATAAGGAAAAAACCGAATCCAACGAACAATTAAATCTTATTCTGCGGCGATTTGTGCCCGGCATGGAGGCGGAGAATACAATCGATTTTGATTACGCCGATGTGCTGTGGCTGCGCGGTTATTGCCATTTATTGCTGGGTCTGAGCGAGATAATATTGGCGTATGATGGCCAAGAGCTATTCAATGTCAGCGCGCATCTGTTTTTTGCCGATCCGGTGACGCCATATCCGTTTTTAGAAATGCAGTCAAACGATGGCTGGTTTACGGATATTACGGATCTGATTGCGCTGGTGCACATGATCCGGCTGCCGGTCAGTGAGCCACAACGACTTAAAAACACGCTGGCCCATTGGGAGCAAATGTGCTCCCTGTCGCGCCTGATGGTTGGGGAAATCCAACAAGAAACCGACAAGCGAGCGGAATGGATCCCGGGCCCTAATCAAAAAAGCTGGAACGGCATCGAAGTCTCCCAGGTCATGCTGACGGACTGGCTGGACTTTGTCACGGAGCTGGAGGCGATCTTGGCGGGCAAGAAACTGCTACCGTTTTGGCGCACCAGCCAAAAAACCGCGCAAAAAATCCAGGGTGTCAACTTCCGCAAGGTGTTTATTGAACCGCGCACGCTGGATGTGGTGCTCTGGATCCAAGGCACGGCCGCGGCACCCTACCTGGAAGAGGGGGAGCTGGTCGATCCCCAACTCTTCAATCGCTTGCAACAAACATTCAGGGGCAACTTTTTGGGATTTGCCATCTGGATGAATTGAGGGCTTTATCCATGGAATGGTTACAAGAGAATTCGCGGAGACAACATCGGATTGGAACAGAAGTTAGCGAAGATCACAGAGAGGGAAATGCACCGTGTATCAACAAGGTAAATCCGTGGCTAAATTTACTTCCGAGCCTCGGAGCGACTGGTTCTGAAAAGTTAAAATGCGGTACAACGCAGATTAGCTGATGAGACTGATTTTCACAGATCAGGGGGTTACAGAATCTAAGCGGGATGAATCGGGCCGTTGGCCCTGCCATTCGTCACTAGCCATTGACCTAGGGCGACGCTGCGCTTGCCCTAGGCTGGGATAGGCTGGGCCTTTGGCCCACAAAATAACACAGGCCTTTGGCCCACAAAGTCCCTTGCTGACACTGCGGGCTGAGAATCCTCACATCCCGTCTCTCGCCTCCCAGTCCCTTGCTGACGCTGCGGGCAGAGAATCCTCGTCTCTCGCCTCCGGTCTCTCGCCTCCCAGTCCCTGGCTCACGCGGCGGGCTACTTGGTCAGCAGTTCCCCGAATGCCCGTACCAACATTTGCTGATCGCTCCAAAATAGCCACACCGGCCAAGCCCCCAAGGACAACCCCCCTAAAAGCCACAGCGGACTCCAACTGTTGGGCGTCACGGCAATCTTACCCAATGCGGAGTGCAGTTCCCGGCGCAAATGGTCCCAGCCTTGCAAATTTTGGCGGCTACCCTGCGACTGTAACACCACCGCTTGAAAAATAGGCTGTCCTTCGCAGCGCAGTTGCATGCCAACTTGCGGCAGGTTTACGCATTCCCCCGCCCAGGAACATAAGGGGTCCATTTTACCCACGATCTCCGCCACGAGCGGCCGCAAAACTTCGCTGCTGATATTGGTCACAATGAGGGAAGGGGGAGCCAACAGCATCGCCAGGATTGTGACTAACACGTACAAGGCCAAAACTAGCACCCACACGTAAGGACCAAAACGGGTGATCGTGTTAGCCGGTAAAAAAAGGGGCAAAGGGCCGCATAACAGCAGGCCCAACACCGCGGTGGCCACAAGCGCAAGATTGGTGCTGCCGCGCATGAGTAGCGGCCGGCGCGACAGCCCCCGCAGGCCGATCCACATCAGATACAGCGCCAGGGGAAAAAGGGCAATCGCGAGATGCGTCAGTTCCATTACAGTTTCCCAAACTTGGCGAAATATCCCCTTGTTATCTTACCCTGGCGCGGGGGGGTATAAGCGCATCCCCCTCCACCGCACCCTGGCTATCCCAACCACGCCAGATAAGACCCACGGAGAACCCGACAGGTTACGGCAACACCCCTTATTTTCCCGGCTCTTTTGTGGCAGCCGGGGCCTCAGCAGGTACCGCCTCCGCGGGCTGCGCGGCAACAATCTTGCCAAACATCAACCCGCCATGGTCTCCTCCGCCGTCCCACATTCCCGCATAGCTGTTATTAAAGATCATGACCCGGCTGGTAAATGTTCCCACTCCCGGAATCAGCATTTTATCCAAGGAAATAATGGGCGTGTCTTCCGCCCAAACGACCCGCAGGGTCAGGGGAACGGTAACATCGGTTTTGCCGTATTGGATGCGGGTTTCAAAGCGCCAGAGGTCCCCTTTGACATGGGAGACCTTGCCCAGGGTGTATTTGTCAGCCTGGGGGGCCTGGCCGGGCTGATCGCGCGAAGTAAAGCTTCCCTCGAGAGTGGCACCGGACATCAGTTTGGCAAAATTCGCTTCGCGTTGGGCTTGGAGGGCGTGATTTTTTTCCTCGTTTTTAGCGGTTTTGGCATCAGGATCGAGGGCGGCTTTGGCCGCGTCCAAGGCTTCGCGCGCTTTTTCACGGGCGGCGGCTTCGGCTTGGCGGGCGGCTTTTTCAGCTTCGCTGGCCGCGTCATTGAGAACTTCACGGGCGGCTTCGGCAGCCTCGCGCGCGGCTTCCTGGGCGGCTGCTACGGCATCCTCCGCGGCGGCGGCAGCTTCCTTTTGGGCTTGTTCGGCTAATTCTTTTGCCGCGGCGGCGGCTTCCCGCGCGGCGGCCTCCAACTCCGCTTGTTTCTCTTGGAATTTGGCCCGCGCGGCAGCGACCCCATCCGCTGATGAGGGAGCGGAGGAAACCTGGGCGGATACTAACCGCTCAAAATTCAAAATGGCGCTGATTCCTAGCAAGATCAACAACAGCCCCGACCGGCGAAACTGACAAAGCTGGCTGGACATGGTTACCTCTGATGGCTAAAGAACAAGCAAGCTTGGAAAATGGGTACTTCGTCACCAGACTTGGATTATTGGCAGCGGAAATTTTTTGCCGCAGCCGGTCCGTCAGGCGATAACCTTTAGGATAAGGCCGCCGACCCAGCGCTGGCAAGGAGTTCCCCCGCTTGTCAAATAAATAAAGAAATCACTGCGCGCTCATCCGTAACCCGCCATCCAGGCGAATCACACAGCCGTTAAGCAACGCATTTTCCACAATGTGCCGGGCCAACGCGGCAAACTCCGCCGGTTGACCCAAACGACGGGGAAAGGGCACCTGCG